>PLLX01000099.1 GCA_003141415.1 Bacteroidales bacterium | reverse complement strand
GAGAATTATGTAATTTATTCCAATAATTATGTAATAGATCCCGGGATGGTTGGACTTACCTTTGTTCTATGAGAAGCATTACTTTATTAAAGACAAGTTCATCCAGGTGCAGAAGAATGATCGTCATCGCTGAGATCAACATACTTCGAAAGTTTGAGGACAGACAGCTTATAGATGATAAGATTGTCCGTCAGATGACAAAATTGCACTCACTATGGTTCAAAGGGTTACAATTGTAGACCTCTTTGACACCAGGACTTCAGAACAGCGGATAAGACAACATGTTGTCCCCGGTGTCGTGTGACATATACCTTAAACCACAAACCTTACACAACAAACTCTGAATGTGCAATCTGGTTAAAAAAGAAATCTTTGCCTCTAAGATGCAAATATCAGGCAGTAAATTACATTTGTAATAAAGATTTGCTTTCCTGAACTGTTTTAAATTAAATCTATGAGACTTAACCTGATCATTATTCTGTTCCTCCTTTCGGGAATAACTGCTAACGGACAAACATCTGACATAAAACCTGCAGAAAAGAACCCTCTAAAAACATTCTGCAATCCCCTGAATCTGAGCTACAGATTTTGTCTCGATAAACCATCAAGGCGCGAAGCGGCCGATCCGGTTATTGTACTTTTCAGGGACAAATATTTTCTGTTTGCCTCAAAATCGGGTGGTTACTGGTACTCAACCGATCTGCTCAACTGGAATTTTGTTACCACTCCCGACCTCCCTTTAGAGAATTATGCTCCTGCTACAGTTGTTATTGGTAACTGGCTCTATTTTATGGCATCTACAAGTCCCCTTCCCAACACAATCATATACAGGTCAGCAGATCCTGTCAGTGGAAAGTGGGAAACAGTCAATGATTCCTTTCCGATTCAACTGACAGATCCTGCCTTTCTGGCCGATTCTGACGGACGGATATATTTTTACTACGGATGTTCCAATAAAGACCCTATTATGGCAGTCGAACTGGATAAGGGGAACAAGCTTAATCCGATTGGTGCTCCGGTTGCCTGTTTCGGGGGAAATCCCTCCCTGCACGGGTGGGAACAAACCGGCGATTATAACAACAATACCGATAGTCCATGGATTGAAGGTGCATGGGTTAATAAATATAATGGGAAATATTATCTTCAGTATGCCGCACCCGGAACGCAGTATAAAGGCTATGCTGATGGCGTTTATGTTTCCGACAAACCGCTGGGCCCCTTCACCTACCAGCCGGACAGTCCTTTCTCTTCGAAGCCTGAAGGCTTTATTGCAGGGGCGGGACATGGAGCAACATTTACAGATAAGTACGGCAACTTGTGGCATATTGCAACAATGACAATCTCAGTGAAACATATGTTTGAACGAAGACTCGGATTATTCCCTTCAGGGTTCGATAAGGAGGGGCATCTGTTTACTTATACCGGATTCGGAGATTACCCTGTTATCCTTCCTGAGTATAGGTACAAAAAACCGGATGAATTATTCAGGGGATGGATGCTTCTGTCTTACAAAAAGAAAGCGGAAGCCTCATCACAAATCAGCACCTGCCCTGTTGGATTTGCCTTCGACGAAAATATACGTACTTACTGGAGTGCCGAAACAGGCAATAAAGGTGAATGGCTGAGTGTTGATCTTGGGAAAGTGAGCACCGTAAATGCAATCCAGGTTAATTTTGCCGAGAACAATACCTCTCTTTTCGGACGGGAGAACATACTTTGTCACCAGTATATTGTTGAGTACTCTACCAACATGAAGAAATGGGAGATGCTCGTTGATAAAAGCAGGGCAGTTGAGGATCTGACTCATCAGTACGAGGTGATTGAAAAGCCGGTAAAAGCCCGTTATCTCAGGATAACAAACAACCGTGTACCGGGAGGTACTTTTGCCATTTCTGATTTCAGGATCTTCGGCAAAGGCTCCGGATCTTTGCCTTCAATGGTCAGCTCCTTTAAAACAGAAAGAGACAAGGATGACCAGCGTATAATAAAATTAACATGGGACAAACAACAGGATGCCATTGGTTACAACATACGTTATGGCAATCAGAAAGATAATTTGTTCCATAATTACCAGATTTATAATGACACATCTCTGACCATACGCAGCCTTAATAAAGGAGTATCTTACTGGTTTGTTATTGATTCTTTTGGTGAGAATGGAGTTACACGGGGAACGAAACCAAAAATAGTTGAATAAATGGTTTTTGAATTAACAGAATCTATGCAGAAATTGTAATTACACCTGTCAGATCTCCTCCCTTCTATAATTTCAAAGATGGAATTTTTTTTTAAATTGCATCTGTCCGGTCCTATTAAATATTATGTGTTCGCTTTTCAGGAATAAATACCGGAATGAAACCTTCCGGTTGAACGGTCATGATTATTCATCTGACGGTATATATTTCATTACAATATGCACACACCTCGTATTGCACACCGCACACCCTGAAATTTTTATGCTCAGCGCTTAACGCCGGAATCTAAACGCCAGTGTTTTGCGGTTTAAATCAGATTTTAATAAATTTACAAAAAAAAAATTCTTAAGATGTCAGGCTGGTTCAAAATAGTCATTAGAGTGATATGGCTTTCAGTATTTATAAGCTCAATGCCGGTACATGCACAATTACTTCAGGATACGGCTTCTTTAAACCTGATTAAGGAAGATGTTGATTATATTTATAATCTGCAGTTTAATGATGCCCGTGAGGTTTACTCAAAGATCATCAAGTCATATCCGGAACATCCTATTGTATTCCTTCTGAGAGGAATTATGACATACTGGGAAAATTATCCTATGCTCCATACATCTCCTTCCCACGTTTCTTTTGAAGAAGATATGCACGAATGCATCAGACTATCCGAAAAGAACGAGAATCCGGATTATGAGGCAGAATATTTACTGGCTGATTTGTGCGCAAGGGGAATGCTATTGACGTTTTATTCCGATAATGATCTTATTCTGGAGGTGACACCTCTTACAATAAGTACCTACAAACATCTGAGGCGTGCCTTTGATTTTACCTCAGCATGTACGGATTTATACTATTTTACAGGAACTTACAATTATTATCGCGAGGCTTATCCCAAAATATATCCTGTATATAAATCTCTGGCTTTTCTGTTTCCTCACGGAGATATGGAGACCGGGATACAACAATTGCACATAGCTGCGATAAACTCAGTTGTGTTGGGAGCTGAATCATGTTATTTGCTTACATGGATCTATTTAAACTTTGAGAATAAGCTTCCTGAGAGTTTATTTTACTGCAGGACTCTTGCTGAGAAGCACCCTGAAAATGGCCTGTATGTTGACATATATATAAGAAACCTGTTGCTCATGAAGAAATATAGTGAAGCTGAAAAACAGATATCCAACGCTACGCAGATAGAGGGAAATAAATTTTTTCAGGCACAACTTTTAATTTTAAAAGGGATCTTGCAGGAAAAAAGGTATCACGATAATAAACTGGCTCAACATTTTTATAATGAAGGGATCAGCGAGATCTCTGTGTTCGGTACGTACGGAAATGAATATGCAGCCTATGCTTATTTTGGTCTGAGCCGTGTAAGCGATGATACCGACGAAAAGCATACCCGCAAAATATACAGGAAAGAGGCAATGAAACTGGCTGATTTCAAAAAGATTAATTTTGATAAATAAGCAGCATAACTGCGTATCAGACTATTAGCAGGATGAAATTTGTATTATGTTTTATAAGCCAGCCTTCGCTACAGAATCGATAAATCTCAACCACTCAATAAATACTTCGGCTGACGAAGCGATAGGCGATACTGGTTAATAGACAACGCTATTTACGCTAATCGCTCAACCCTCATTGCTTTTGACATGATCGTATTAAAAGTGTAAGGCATACCCCATATCGATTAATAAATTGCCATTATGGCTCGTGCCGTTTTCCTTGTATTTTTGAATAACTACCAGTCCATAAGCTCCACGGACATCCATAAAGATTTCACCGGAACTGATTCTTTGTGAAAAGCCGCCACCACCTGTAAGGCCAAAATTGACCGGATTAATACTGCTCGTAATATCTGTACTGGCAACAAACGACTGAGCTACCGGAATAACAGTTATAGTCTCAGCCCGATCAGCATAAATAATACTTGACCCATCGGTTTTCTGTTTGGCATTTAACAAGAAGCCTACATAAGGTCCAAAATCTACAAAAAACCTTGAAGATTTATTTAACGGAATAAAATACTTCAGCATGACTGGAATCTCTGCATAATTCAAAATGCTTTCATTATTATATTTAGCATAAAAATATGTTCCGGCAGGGGCTAGCGGATTTAGAGAAGATGCATCAAAAGCCTGTATACCATTCCGTTTGCCACCTTCGCTAGAATATAATAGATCAGCTGTAAGGCTAAAATTTGGACCTAAACGCAATGAGGCGGTCAAACCAAAAGCTTCACCTGCGCGTGATGTATAATCACGACTCAACTCATTGTTGTTGCCACCGCTGAGTCGTGGTATATTTAATCCTCCCAGGATTCCAATAGCAAAGTCGGCCCCATTCTTTAATGGTGATGATTGCGCAAACAACGTTGCAGTCAGGCAGCCTAAGACAAACAAGGTTATAGATAATTTTTTCATCTAGTTTCTTTTAGTTAAGGTTACAGACAAAATATATGTTTATTAATTTAATAGAGAAACAAAACAAAAGTATCATATGGTATCATTAAAACCTAAATTTTAATTACCTCTTACAATTAATAATTTGTCTGATTATTATTAATTATTTTGGTTACCTATGTTTAAAACAATTTTATATTGCTTTTTGTTTTGATTACTTTTGTTTAAAACAATTTTATATTATTATTCCTGCTGATATTGTTTTTGACTTTTTTACTTCGAATACAAATAGAAAGGAGGATATGATGCTTAAGAAAAGAATAAAAAAAGTATCGTCGTACACTGCTGAATCTGTTGATAATTCTTCTTTGAAGAATCTGAAACCGATTGTACTTTTGAAACCTGAGACTGATAACGGAGGATCGGTTCTAAAAGCATTAAAGCAGCGAAAAACTGTCCGTGAAATAAGCAATAAAAAGCTGCCCTTGCAGGTACTTTCAAATCTTATCTGGGCGGCATGTGGGGTAAATCGTAAAAAGGGCCCATTTGGAATTCCCGGAAGGACTGCAGCAACCGCAAGCAACTCCCAGGAAATTGATCTTTATGTTGCCCTGGAGGAAGGAACTTACCTTTATAATGCAATTCATCACATACTGGTTCCAGTTATTGCCGGTGATTTGCGCACTTTGGCAATTGGTCAGGGTCAGGCGACTTTTGGAGATAAGGCTCCCATTCGTCTCATCTACGTTGCCGATGTGAATAAACTATCCAATACTTCCGGATACCGGGAGCCTGGCTTGCAGAATCCGGAAATTCAAAAATCATATTATTTTGTCGATACAGGAATCATAGCTGGTAATGTATATTTATTTGCCGCTTCCCAGGGATTGGCATCATGGTTTCATAATTGTAATAAACCCGGTCTCAGTGCAAAACTAAATTTACGTGCTGATCAGAAGATACTTTTCGGACAGACAGTCGGATATCCTGTGAAGAAATAAAGTCAAAAGTCAAAGCAACATAGGACCGCATGCCTCATGCCGAACATCGCAGGCCGTTCTTTTATTCCTCACTTATCCTGTACAAATACTTTTGTGTTCTAAGTATCATTGAATTTCTTAAAAAAGCAGGTGTAGCCCATATTCCTGAATCCATTTGATTCTGGGCGACAACTTCATATTTCCGGCCTGCTTTTATTACCAGAACTTCGCCTTTTACAGAGAAAAACCAGATATTACCATTTACATATATCGGTGAAGCATTATAATTTGATGTAAGATGCGTTGACCAGATTTCTTTACCTGTAGTTGCATCAATGCACATCAGCTTGTTCCTGGTATTTACAGAATATATTAATCCGTCTTTTATTACAGGTGTCAGAAGCTGGTTTTGAGCCTGTTCATCGCGTTTTTTCCATAGGACGTTCGTCCCGGTTATATCACCATTGCCATCGGGATTAACAGCCAGTAACTCGGTAAATTTGGCGCCGTTACTGGAAACCATGAATCCGGTGTACCAGAATACCACTCCATTTTCCGTAAAGGGCATGCTTATTGTCGACTCTGCTCCATCCACCACTCTCCATATTTCCTTGCCGGTATTGGGGTCGTAGGCTATACAGACTGCGGATCCGTTTGATATCAGCATATCACGTCCTTTTACATTGATTATGATAGGGGTTATATATGCTTTTCGTCCGATTTCTGTTAATGCTTCATAAGGTTCTTTGGGTCTGTCACTTCTCCAGACCAGCTTCCCGTTCGATTTATCGAGAGCAATGATATACCTGACATCAATTCCTTCGAAGTGCAGAATAAGAAGGTTTTTATAAATAATTGGCGATGAAGCCGGACCCTGGACATGCTTACATTTAAAATCGGTACGTTTCCAAACAATTGAACCATTTGAAGTATTAATACAAGCGGTGCCATTACTTCCGTAATGAACATATACAAAGCCGTTTTCGATACATGGCGTATTTGAGGCATAAGTATTTATAGAGTGCTTCCCCTCAACTTCATCAGGAGTAAAAACCTTTATATCATAGATTATTTTGCCTGTTTGAAAATCCGTACATACAGCATAAAGCTCTTTCCCGTCAGGTTTTGCTGTTGTTACCCAAACCTGATTATTAAAAACTACCGGTGAAGAATAACCATTGTCATGAATTTTAGTTTTCCATTTTATATTTGAGTCATCCAGTTTCAATGGAATTTTTTCAGTTGCAGCTATACCATTCAGTGTGCTTCCTCTGAAGTGAGTCCAGTTCTTATCCTGAGAACTGGCTTCTTTGAAGCCAAAAAGAAAGACAATAGAGAAGAAACAAAATAGGAGAATGGGTTTAGAAATCATGTGAAATTATTATAACTTGTTAAAATGCGTTACTTCAAGATTATATTACTGCCCTATTGACTGAGTCTGAACACTAACACATCATGCCCTGCTATCTGAGCTTTAACAATCTCTCCTGTGGTTCCGGCTTTCTTCCCGCTCCAGAGGTTAATGAGGTTGAACTTTTCTTTGCTGAAATCAACTTTGAAATTAAAATCCGGGTCGCTGATTTTGTTTTCAGACCAATTGAATTCGAATGAAACAGGTCCCTTTTTGCGATTGAGAAAGCAAACAGCCCACTCTTTTTTTTTAAGAGGTTTAACCCAAACTTCAGTACTGTCAATTTCTTTAAATTTAAAGGCTTGTATTCCAAGTGGATCCTGATTTATTGAGATCATATCCTTGTTTGTAAGGATCGCGACTGTAGATGGATCGGCAGTGAGTATATCATTTCCCATGATAAGTGCAGATGCTAGCATACACCACAGTGTGAAATGCGACCTGTTCTCGCTCACAGTCATTCCAGTCCCTACTTCCATCATATCAAAGTCGTTCCAGCCGTCAGGACCTGCATACTTACGGATATCTTTCCTCATGCTTACAACTTTCATTACACCCCAGTCTTTATAAGAACCATGGTCAACTACGCAATCAAAACAGGGAGCTATATCCCCGCTGATCCTCCATAGTTGTCCGATATTTTTCGCCCATAACCATGGCTGGTTGTCTCCCCATTCACATATACCAAATACAATGGGTCTGCCTGCAGCATACAGAGCATCTCTCATGGTAGTATATGCCTTTTCAGCATTTAATCCGGAAGTATTGCACCAGTCGTATTTAAGATAATCTATACCCCATGAAGCAAAAAGCTTTGCATCCTGCAACTCGAAACCTTTGCTACCGGGATAATCTCCACAGGTTCTGGTGCCCGCGCAACTGTATATACCAATTTTTAGTCCCTTTGAGTGAATGTATTCGGCCAGTGCTTTCATACCTCCCGGGAACTTTGCAGGATCAGGTACCAGATTGCCACTCTCATCACGCTGTTTCAATGACCAGCAATCGTCGATTATTATATATTTATAGCCTGCCTCTTTATAGCCATCCTTTTCAAATGCATCAGCAACATCTTTAATAAGTTTCTCATTGATATTTGTTTTAAAAGTGTTCCAGCTGTTCCAGCCCATAGGCGGCGTGGGCGCCAGATTTGGAAATTTCTGGCCAAAAACCAGACCAGGAAGAATAAGCAGCACTAGTATCAATGTTTTTTTCATAGTAACAATTATTTAAAATGTTGAGTTGAAAGATAATTATTAAATAAGCATTTTACATATTTAAATCTCAAACAGTTTGACTAAAAAGACTCAGTGATAGCAATACTTCAAAACCGCATACCTCACGCCGCACACCGTGTTCTTAATCAGTCTTTTTTGCTGTCATTCCGTTAAAAGTGAAACCTGTGACCCTTTTATCCTTATCGGTCTGAAACCTTAGAAAACCCCGGAATTCTCTTATAAAGAAATCGCTGTCGGAGGTAAAATATACTTTCCAGAAAAGATCACCAAGTACGTTTACTGACAAGACGTCACCGTTTTTCTTAAAAATTGCTGTTTTCCCATTAAGAATATATTTACCTGCATATTTATCCAGAAGTGATGAATCGACATCAACAACCTTTTTTATTTCAGGAAGGTAATAATCCTTCCATTTATATACAGTTGCCACACTGTTAACTATTTCCTCATAAATTAGTGATCCGTTATCAGAATTGGTCATGATCACAACTCCTTCACCGTTATCACGGCAACCGATAGCAGTACATTGAAATCCTTCATTTCCCCCATTATGATTAAAATATTTTAAAGAACCGGTAACTCTGGAATTGACAAATGTACCAAGTGCCGCATCCTCGAGTACAGGAGTAAGTCTTAGTTTTGTCATCTCCGGAGTCAGTACCTTTGACGATTTCCCCTTATAGGAGAGCTGTGTTTCGATGATATAATTGCATAGATCAACAGGACAGGTCCATAAACCTGCTGCAGCCTGTTCGGGGTAGATATGATACTTTCCTGCGACTTCTTTTCCGTCTGCCTTATAACCCGTTGCCAGCAACTCCTTCTTCGACTCCGGAGGAGGCTGTGTATATGAGCTGCTGGTCATTCCAAGCGGATCAAGAACATTTTTCTGCATAAAGATATCATATGGCTGATGTGTGACGTCCATAACAATCAGCTGGGAAATAGTAACACCTCCACCCGAATAGTTAACACTTTTTCCGGGTTCATTTGACGACCTCACAGCCTCCGTATTGGCAGGTTTCTGTCCATCAAGGATCTGAGACAGAGTAGGAAGAATTTCTCCTTTTGCATAACCGGGAAAACCATGAATTGTCAATCCACCTGTATGACTTAACAAGTTGGCTAATGTTAACTTTTTACTATTTGATATCGAATCATACGGAAATTTCCATGATACAAGATATTTATTGATGTCAGTGTTCAGATCAAGCTTTTTTTCCTGAACCAGTTTTAATACTCCTACACTGTTCAGGGACTTGCTTATTGAAGCTGCCTGAAAGAGTGTCGTTTCTGTTACGGGACGATTTTCGGAAACATCGGCAAAGCCATATCCCCTGACCCAATCAATCTTATAATTATGAATTACAGCAATGCTGACACCATTGATATTATATTTTTTCATTCTGTCAGCCAGATTCCAGGTATCATTGGTTCCTGTCTGCATCCATCCTGCCAGGCCGTTCTCAACCAGCCTGATTTTTTCCTCAATATCAGCCGGGTATTTTTTTGTTTGTGCGTTCAGCGGAAATGTGCTCAGGCAGATCAGAAACAGAATTATTCTTCCAGATGTAAGATATGAGTTCATGATAGGTATGATTATTGTAACAATTACCAGTTGTGAATTGGTATATCAAATTTAGTATTAAATGGATTGATTAAGAAGAAGATTTTTTGAAAATTAAAAACAATCACAAAACTGGAAGTAGATTAATTTGAGCGTCCCAGCTGGTTAACTTCCAGGTGAAGTTTGCTTCTGTCAACCTCCGGTGGTAACCCTTTCGGGAATCTTGTAAAATCTCTGAATTTGGAAAGATTGTCTCTTTCAGGGTAAATAAGGAGATTTGATTTGTCACCTGATTCTACAGCACTTAAAATCGTTCCGGTTATAACCCACGGTATCCCCAGTATAAGGAATCCGCCCATCTTGTATCCAATCGCAGCTATAATGTTGGGGACAAAAACCAGTGAAGTGACTGCTGCAAATGATCCTGACCGGTTGATAAAGATATAGAGTACGGCATCTTTAACTTTTTCCGAAGAGATGCCTGTAAGCTGTTCCGAGGTCAGAATGTATAAAGTATCATTTTGTATGGCAATGAGCTCACCTGACAGAGCTTCTCCTGTTTTAGATCTTGTATTAATGTCAATCCAGCTGCCGGTAATCTCTTTCCTTGCATCTCTGAGGGGAAATCTGTACCCCGATGGGATCATTGCAGTTTTACATGCTGAGGAAAAATTCATATTCCTGCGTATGAGAAGGAAGTTCATACACGAGTTTGTAAGAATCTCCCGGCAGCGTAACTAATGGTTCAAGAGTATCTCTTAATGGAAGTTCTCTGCTATAGGCATTATTTTTATTCTCTGCAATCACTGCAGATGGGCTTATTTTTATTGGTTCAACAGGTTGCTCCAGTCTTGCGAGAGCCAGCCAGTCAATTCTCCATAACCCTTTTGTCAGTTCTAATCTTACTTTAACTGGCTTTATTCCTGTCTTGGGGAATCTTATAAGATGTATATCGGCTGCAATGGGACCCATCTCACTAATTTCGCCCGCTTTTGTCCATTTCCCTTTTGCATCGGATACCGATACTTCAATGCCGCCCAACAGGTCCCAAACCTTATTTACACGCTTCAGAAGGGAACTGTCACCACTCTCAATTCTTGCAGCAAAATTGCCGGCAGAATTACCAAGGTAGGCCAGGCTCTGATAGAAAAGATAAGTTGTCATAAAGGTCTGCCTGCTACCGATTATCAGACCGGTCTCACCATCCGGAACCGATTTGAATTCAAGATCAATATATTCTTTTTGAATAAGGTTTTTTGGATCGGCTTCGGAGGCTCGTTCCCTGTTGTCCATCTGTTCCACCTTTTCCAAACAATCTCCTTCAGGAGCCATGCACTTTGAAGGGCTTCTTATATCCGATACACTGAAAAAGTTTCCATCCTCAGTTGCGAATACTCTTTCACACTCAGAACGCGGAAATATCAGCAAGTCGGCATATCTTATAACATGAGTCTCAAGAGCCTCATTTGTTACTTTGAGATTAAAGGTGCTGCCGGTTGATTTCGCCCTGTATAGCATATCGATATCTCTTTTCTCGAGAGAACGCAGGATACTCGATGAAAACCCCTCAGCCATCAGGCTGGTATCTTTACCATCCCAGGCGTAGAAGGTCGGGCATGAGCCGAAGCATGCTTTTGGATTAATTATGCAAAAGATGCTTACAAGTAAAGTTGGTACTCCGATTAAGGTCATAGCGACCACTTTGCCAATTAACCCTGTTGCATTGTTTGTTTCAAATAATGCTACCCCTGACATTGGAATTTTAAATGGTGGTCCAAAATAGTAGCCTGTGGATGATTTATTAGTTTTGATCAGCTCCCTGTATTGATTAAAATAAGATCCGTATCCGGAAACAGAATCGGTATTATTTCCTGCTTTCAGGGAATCCAGAAGGTAAAGGCACCCATCGGTCATGTGTACTTTGATGCTTTTGTTACGGATCTGAGATGAACTTAACTTTATCGGATCGTGAAATTCACGTACAATCCGTGTAGTAGAACATTCTGAGGTTAAAAAGATGAAGATGATTACCAGAATGTAGAATGCAACCGATTGTTTCATTCTTTTCAACTTGGTTAAATAAATATTATTCAGCTCATTGGTTCTTGCTATTATCAAAATTAAACATAAAGGAAATTAAAAGCAAAAAATTTACTTCAACCATCTGAGATCTGTGATGAAAGCAATTCTAAAGAGTTTAAATCCACTGGATAACACAATGAGACTCCGTTAAGTTCCGTGCTCTCCGTGGTTAAAAAATCTTTTAAGCTGAAATCAAATCATTCCATCCAAATGACCGCAAGACTCCCGGACCTACCCGATTATTTATTAGAGTAATATTATAAGAAAGTATCTTTATAAAAAATGACCTCTTCCTGTAACCTTTTACTTTTACTGAGGTTTACAGTATGAATGGAAGCAAATAAAAACATCAAAGCTTGGATACGCTCTCGGATAACGCGCTAATGCTGAAAGTAAAAAATGGGGACATTGATAAAATGGGCCTGCTTTATGAACGGTATCATCGTCAGTTGTACAGATTCATTTTTAACATGACCAGACAGAAAGAGTTAAGTGAAGATATGGTGCAGAATATATTTCTGAGAATGTTGAAATACCCTGGCGGTTTTATGGGCTTTGGTGAATTTAAAATGTGGATGTATCATATAGCAAGAAATGCAGTTTATGATCACTTCAGAAAAGTTAAAAGAACTCCGTCTCATTCCGACCTCACGAATTGGGAAGAAAAAATTGAGGGTGAACAGTTTACAGATGCACGATTGGAAAAAGAGCAGGAATTAAAAACACTTGAAACAGCGATGGAAAAATTAAGCGATGAAAACCGGGAATTACTGATATTATGCCGCTTCCAGGAACTGAAATATCATGAAATAGCGAAAATACTGAATACAACCGAAGGAGCAATAAAAGTCAGGGTTCATCGTGCATTTAACCAGTTAAAAATCAACTATTTGAAAAATTGAGAATTAAAGAAATTAATATGGAATGCAAAGACTACAGAGAACAATTTACACTCCTTCTGACTGATGCCCTCGATCAGACACAGCGGAGTGAGATTGAAAGCCATCTGGCCAGTTGCACAGATTGCCGGACAGAATTTGAGGCAGCCAAAAAAGTATGGGATCTCATGGGAGAAATCCCCCAACCCGATCCATCAGAAGCAATGCTTACGAACTTTGATGCTATACTCTCAAATTATAAAGAAGAATTGATCTTAAAGAAAAATCCAATTGGTGAATGGATAAACAAACTTCGTGAACATTGGTTTCTTCAGGCACAGCCTCGTTTAGCATTCAGTCTTATACTAGTAGCATTTGGACTCACTTTGGGGTATCTGTTGCACAAGCCCGGACAATCAACAATTTCGTACAACAGGCAGATTGATTCACTTTCTTCCCAGGTCTCGGAAGTAAAACAATTGATGGTTCTCTCTCTCTTGCAGGACCCTTCTGCCTCACAGCGTATACGCGCAGTTTCATATACCGATGAAATAAGTAATGTCAATCTTAAAGTAATAGATGCACTGTTCACAACTCTGAATGAGGATCCAAATGTTAATGTCAGACTCTCAACACTTGAGGCTCTTGTTAAATTATCCCGTGAACCAAGAGTTCGCGAAGGTCTTGTACGAAGTATAGACCTTCAGGACTCACCCATAATGCAATCAGCAATAGCAGATGCCATGGTAAAATTGCAGGAGAAAAGTTCAGTTCAGTCTCTGCAGAAGTTGCTCAGTAGAAAAGGGCTGAATCAAATGGTTAAACTCAACATTGAAAAAAGTATTCAAAAATTGATCTGATAACTAATATTTAATATAAAAGATGAAAAAAGCAATAGTTACCCTTTTAATGGGATTGGGAATCATATGCACCGTCCCTAAAGCAAATGTCAGGGAATTCAAAGAGCATATGAGTAAGGAGTTCACGCTTAGTGGAGACGACGCCGAAAATACACTCTTCATTTATAATATTACAGGTTTTATTAAGGTGGAAGGCTATGCAGGAAATAAGGTGCTGCTCGAAATGGACAAGACTATTACAGCAGATGATTCTAAAACTCTGGAAACAGGTAAAAAGGAATTCAGACTTGCTTTCGACGAAAGAACAGATACCATTATGGCCTATATAGCAGAGCCATATGATTCGCGTCCGCACAGACATTGGCAATATAATGATGACCATCGTGAAATGGATTATAACTATAATGTTGATTTTACGGTTAAAGTTCCATTCGGCATAAACCTTCATATCTCAACTGTAAATGATGGGGTTATATCGGTAAATAATGTCAGCGGAACACTCTATATAAATAATGTGAATGAAGAAATATCAGTTAAAAATGCGAAAGGAACAACATTCGCACATACCGTAAATGGAGATGTATCTGTCAATTATCTTAATAATCCGCCTGAAGAATCATCTTACTACACAATTAACGGTAATATCCGCGTAAGCTATCAGCCAGGTCTTTCAGCTGATCTTCAGTTTAAAAGCATGAACGGGGAATTCTATACCGATTTTCAAAAGGTTGAACGGCTGCCGGCTACGGTTACGAAAGTCCGGGAAAAGAAAGGCGAAGAGATAGTCTATAAACTCAACGCAATTACTTCCGTCCGTTTTGGCAAAGGAGGTAAGATATTCAAATTCGAAACACTTAACGGAAACGTCTATATTAAAAAACAATCTTAATCCATACAATTATGAAAAACATGAAAATTGCAGGCCTGGTATTACTAAGCCTTATGATCGCAACAAAATCTCTTGCACAATCGGGTTCACCTGAAACATTAACTGTGCCATTAAGCAGCCCCGGGAAAGCATATTCTTTAAAAGTACATCTGGTAACCGGAGCAATTAAGGTTACCGGATATGACGGGAAAGACATAGTAATCAATGCTTCTCCCAGAACGGGCAGCGATGAAGAAGGATCGAAAACATCTGAAAACGGTATGAAACGTATTTCGACACCCGGAGGCTTTGAAATCACTGCGAAAGAAGCTGACAATACTGTCACAGTGAATACTGGCAATCCCAACAGGGCTGTTGATCTCGATCTTAAAATTCCACAGGATGTGAAGCTCAAATTGGGTACGGTAAACGATGGCGAGATAGTTGTTGAAAATGTAAGTGGTGAACTGGAAGTGAATAATGTGAATGACAAGATCACTCTTACAAATATTTCAGGATCAGTAGTTGCCAATACCGTTAACGGAGATGTAAATGTGACTTTCAAAAGTGTTGATCCGAAAGCCCCGATGGCATTCTCAACTCTTAATGGCGACGTCAATGTTACTCTTCCGGCAGATACAAAAGCCAATCTGAAATTAAAGTCAGATAATGGAGATGTATTCAGCGATTTCGATGTAGATATTGATAAAACTCCGGCAAAAGTAGATAAGATTACTGAGCCTGGTATGTATAAGATAAAAAAGGATGACTGGGTTTATGGAAAGATCAATGGCGGCGGACCTGAAATGATGATGAAAAACATGCAGGGGGATATTTATGTGAAAAAAGCTGCCAAATAAAGCTTCCGGATAAAGTTTAGGTTAACCAATGTCGTTTAGAAATGCATGACTGCCTTTTCTAAACGGCATTGTTTTTTGCTCGCAAATCCCCATATTTGTTTTTGCCTTTGTGTTACTTTGAGTTATACTTCGAGATCCTTTGTGGTTAATTTTTTTATAATGAGAACATTAAAAGCAAATTTTAAAATAAGCAATTATTGGATTGTCGCAATTCTATTCATTGTTGTCAAACTCTGTTTACATTTCTTTACGAGCACAAACTATGAACTTCACCGCGATGAAATGCTCTATTTCAATATGGCTGACCATCTGAGCTTTGGTTATGCCACGGTACCACCTGTGATTGGTTTCCTTTCTTATATTATAAAAAGCATCTTCGGCTATTCGGTTTTTGGAATCCGTCTTATTCCGGCTTTACTGGGAGCGGCTTCCCTTTTTATAATTGCAAAAATCGTCAGGGAATTGGGTGGAGGTATTCTTGCGTTAATTATAGCATCATCAGCATTTTTATTTTCAACCGGTTTTTTGCTTTTCGATACCCTCTTCACACCGAATGTAATTGAACAGTTTTTATGGCTCTTAACAACATATTTTTTGTTCAGGATGATATCTCAAAACAATCCTGAACATTGGATAGTGATCGGGATACTGCTGGGTCTGGCATTTCTGAATAAATATTCTGTGTTATTCTACATACTTGGATTTTTCGTAGCATTACTTTTTAGCGGTCACAGGAAACTGTTTAATTCCAGGTATTTTATTTTTTCAATTATTATCGGTTTAGTCATGATCCTTCCTAACCTTCTTTGGCAATACACACATGGCTGGCCAGTAGTTTATCACATGAGTGAATTGAAAAAGACTCAGATGGTTAATATGTCGGTCAGTAACTTTTTAATTGACCTCTTCAGTTTAAATTTGGCCTCTACTTTAATTTGGATAACCGGTCTTGTGTCTCTTTTATTCTTAAAACAGGAAAAAACACACCAATACATAGGTGTAGCTTCTTTGTCAATTATCCTTCTGTTTTTAATCTCGAAAGGTAAAGGCTATTATATACTAGGATTAATACCATTTTTATTTGCTTTTGGTGGCTATACACTAGAGAAATATTTCAATGGCAGATTGAGCTATATCAATTATTTTGTTCTTTTCATAACTCTTTCTTTCTCTTTAATTGCCTTGCCATTCGGGATACCTGTTTTACCTTTTAATGAGCTATTGAGATACAAGGAAAAGACAAATCATTTGATCGTCTATCCTTTTTATCGATGGGAAGACGGGAAAATCCACAATATTTCGCAGATATATGCCGATATGACCGGATGGCGTGAATTAACCGGCTATGTTACAAAGACTTATAACCAATTATCAAAAGAGGAACAAAGAAAATGTACCATTTATGTTGAGAGTGATTATGGCAACGCAGGAGCAATTAATTTTTATGGGAAAGAATATAACCTGCCTGATGCAATTACATTTCTTGAAAGTTATGTAATGTGGGCTCCTGATACTATTCCTGATGGACCTTTTATTTATATAAATAGTGAGATAGGGGATATAAAAAAATTATTCAGTAATGTTACAGAGGTTGGTTGCATCGTAGACTCCTTTTCCAGGGAAAAAGGGCTCCTTGTTTTTCTTTGCACTGATCCTGCAGTCAATGTGCAGGAAGTATACAAACAAAAAGCGATTGAAAAGAAGAAACTCTATTGCAGATAATATTGTATTTCTTATCTCTTTATCTCCTGCCTTCTCTGTGGCCCTCTGTGTAGCTCTGAATTTTCGCATCTTGAAAAGTTAAATATCTCGATGCCATTGACGGAACCCCGTTTCTGGACATTAAACCCGTTTTTAAAGAAAATCAGCCGAAAGGAGATATCCACCAGCCGGTCTGGGTGACTGCCTTAATGAAAAATTACTGGAAATAATTCAGATCAGATAGAAAATCCTCCGATGAAACATTATATTGTTAATTGTACGATTAACAGGATAATCGGCATTACAAAAACTAACTATAACATTAAAAGGATTTTATGTAAAAGATTGTTATTTTTATTTCTCATGGCTGGCTCGATTTTTGTGGTGAAAATATGAACAAGGATTGTTGTAGTATAAAGAACCTCTAAACTTACGCAATTATGAAAACAGACAAACTAATAAAATGCTACTCCTATTTGATAGCTGCATTATTTCTTGGTAGTCTCCTTTTCTCTTGTCAGAAAGACAAATTGGTCGATTTCCCTGACTCAGGTACCCTTCCGAAAGGACTTACAGGTTCATGGGTTGAAGTGAATACAGGAACTGATACAATTAGTTTCAATTCAAACATTGATTCAGGTTTTTTCTACTTGTCCAGAGGTTTTGCTATGACAAATGGTTATTGGCTGCCTGCAATCGGAAGTACTGCCTATTCGTACAAAATTTCCGGAGACAGCATTTCTGTTGTAGATGGATTATCAGATTCGATGGAAGGCGGAACTTATTATTTCAGGTTCGATGAGCCAAATCTGACCATCACTGTGGGTAAATTTTCAAAGTATATTATTACAAAGAAATCTGTCCTGACTTTTAGAAAGATCAAATAGTGACTGACATAATGAAAAAAATAATATTCATTATAGCAATTATTTTATCGGGCTGGGGATGCATAAAAGTTAATCCTGATCCTGGTAACAACAATAATTCTGATACTGAGATTACAGTTAATCTTATTGCAAACGATGACCCTAAAATTTTCAGTAAATCAGTTATCCTGTCAGATGGAATCGATTATCTTATAAAAACTATTTTTGAGTCCACTTACAAATTCGTTTCACCTGTAGACACCAGAAGTGGCAGAAGATTCTACATTGAAATCAAACTTTTACTCGAAACCGTAGATTCGATAATTAACTTCTAGGCATCAGTTCTCCGGAAACATTTGGATAATACCTAAACATTCTAGTCGCTCTGTTTTACATACGTTTTTGACGTACTGCCAATCAATCCGCTAAAACACGAACAAAACATGAGTGTATCATTTGATACTCTAAAATATTCAACCGTTGCATCCGAATAGACACTGTTTTTATAAAATACTATGCTGTCATAATCATAAGTATATGCACCCTTGTATGGAGTATAGCGGCCATGTCCGATTGAAAAGTTTCCGATTACAAGCATTGACTTAATTGTTGAACCATATATACTGCTGGTCCAGGAATAATCTGAATTTAGATCTAAATACTCGCCAAAACCTCCGTTCTGAGGTGTCAATGGATTTGTTGGTCCCGGTGCGCCATCATTCCAGGTGTAAACCCACATCCAGGATCCAACCAATGGACCGGGGCCTGGTATTTCGGTTTTTTTGCAGGAACTTATTACCAGTAGTAAGCAAACAAGCAGATAAGTAAGATATTTCATAAAATATATAAATTCCCAAAACTTCCAAAATTGTCAGAATGAGCTTAATCCCGTATTACACCAAAGTTTATGTTGTATAGGCTCTCATTCATTAATCTGAAAATCCTTTGTTTTAAATCTTTCAATTGTTACCGATTCATTTACATGTTTTTCGGCAGTGCTTGTCTTTAAAAGATAACCAATGTAAATAATTCTCTCTGCCGGGACTTTAAATACTATTGTCGTATCGGCAAACAACCCGTGTACGTCACTGTTATAATCTGCTACAGAATTGCCGGAGGGAGAGTCAGGTATTAAATCCAGACCGAAATATTCTATATTATTTGTACCTGATAGATTTATTCTGAGGTTCAGGTAGGCTGGTGGACTTAAAAATGATTGGATTGACAGACTTTTCTGATTATTGTTGGTAACATAAACATGTTCATCAATGTAATTATCAAAGGTTATATTAAATGAATAAGAACCGGTAATACCCTGGAATTCTTTTGATGAAATATCATTTTTAAAATAACCACTTTTGTCTGTTGAAACCGATCCCAGATCAAATTTCCTATCAGGGCATCCTGTTCCGCAAAAACCACAATTTTCCTCATAGGTTATTTTGATGTCAGCGGATGAAAGTGGCTCCCTGGTTAATCTGTCGAAAACGAATCCGCTTACAGTAATACAATTATCTCCGGGGCAAGCGCCGGGATCAAATTTATCTTTCCTGCAGCTGAGACAGCCAATTATTAAAATTGCGAAAAGGAATTTTAGTTTTCTCATAAGTGAGAGACACGCAAATTATTATCAGATATTTAGTTTTCTTAGATAACTAGGTAAAGTTAATTAATTAACAGCAAAAAGTGTTCCAGTTATGAACGAGTCAACTTGTTTAATTGATATACGATAATTATATTTACTAAAACCAATTGGTCTAAAGAAAAGTCTGTATAAATAAATAACTACAGCCGGGTTGTTGCGATCAAATAAATCATCTATGAAACAGATTTTATTAACTTTTACCTTTATATTTTTTCTCTCAAATCTCTTGGGACAGAAAACAGAGTTAAACGGAGCTCTGAATTCAGGGCTTTTCTCATTTTCAGGGCTTACTGCCAGGGGCACTACCTCTATTAATTGGGATGACCAGACAAATTCGGGTTATACAAATGGTGTATATGGTACTAAAAGTGCTCTTTGTTATGGTATTTCATTTAATTTGAATAGAGTTACGAAAGGGAATTTTCTTTTTGGAATTGAATTAGGTTATGAAACGCTTAGGAGTAAAATGAATATTGACAGGATAGATGGTTACACAGGTAATTCCACATATCAGTATAGTGCAACCGGGAAAGCTTTTCTAATCTCCGGCTGTTTGAATTCTAATCCATTTTTAGGATACAGGATAACTTCCAGCAATATTTCCTTCGACTTAACTTCAGGGATTGAGGTTGGTTATCGTTTAAGTTCAACTGAAAAAGGAAATGCAACTGCAACCAACGGGATAAGATATTCAGTTTCGCAGGATTATAAAACTATCGGAGTTGACATCAGACCGGATATTAAGGTTTCTGCTAAATATAAAAAAATCGGTATATATTCCGGTTATACCTATGGGTTACTAAATTATGAGATGTGGGTTAAAGGAGATGGCAGATGGGAAAGCTATTCCAGACTTATCCGGTTTGGAGTAACCTATCAGATTAATTGATTTTAGCTCTATTCTGTTTATATTTATATGCTAAATTTAATCGGTATGAAAACATTTATAAAAAAAGCTTCCTTAACAATAGCTATTCTATTCATTTTCCTTCAGCTCAGCAATGCCAATATTTCTCTGCCGGAAATTTTTTCGGACAACATGGTTCTTCAGCAAAAATCAGATGTAATTCTCTGGGGTTGGGCAAAGACAGGCGAAACAGTTGTTATAAAAGCCGATTGGATGGATAAAGATATTACTGTACAAGCAGGTACTGATGGAACATGGAAGATGACCCTGAAGACTCCCGGGGCCGGAGGACCCTACAATATCCATCTAAAAGGACGTAATGAGGTGATATTGAAAAATGTATTAATCGGTGAGGTCTGGTTATGCTCCGGACAGTCAAATATGGAAATGTCCGCCCAATCGGGGATTAATAATAGTGATGAAGAAATAAAAAACGCCAATTATCCTGAGATCAGATTCTTTACTGTTGGTTCAGCTACCTCACACTATCCACAGGATCATCTTTCCGGAAAGTGGTCAGTTTGTACACCTGATGAGATGAAGACTTTCAGCGCTATTGGCTATTTCTTTGCGCGAAAACTGAATAAAGAACTTGGTGTACCCATTGGAATCATTAATTCAAGTTGGGGCGGAACACCCGCCGAATCATGGATGCCTGAAGAAGTTATTCAGAAAGATGACTTTCTTCGCGAGGCTGCAGCGAAACAAAAGGCTGTACCATGGGGACCTGTTGAGCCGGCCAGGATTTTTAATGCTATGATTTCCCCCTTGATCCCCTTTCATATTGCAGGAGTTTTATGGTATCAGGGTGAGGCTAATACGATAAATGCCTATGCTTACAAGCAAATGCTTACGAGTTTGATCGAAAGCTGGAGAAGAAGGTGGAACTACGATTTCCCATTTTATTTCGCACAAATAGCGCCTTACAAATATGAGAGACCTTTTGAAGGAGTTGAGGTGAGAGATGCCCAGAGAAGGGTTCTCGACGTGCCAAATACCGGAATGGCTGTGCTGAGCGATCTTTGCGATACACTCAACATACATCCTAAAAATAAACAGGATGCGGCAATACGTCTTGCTAAACTTGCGTTGAACCGATTCTATAAAACAGCAACAATTGAAGATTCAGGACCTTTGTTTAAAGCAATGACAATTGATAAAAACAAAGCCGTCATTTCATTTGAGCATAGTGAAGGATTGCATGCAGCAGGGAATAAGCTATCATATTTTGAGATTGCAGGTGAGGATAAAGTATTCTATCCTGCAGAAGCAAAAATAAAAGATCAGAAGGTAATTGTTCAGTCAAAAATGGTAAAGACACCGGTAACTGTTCGTTTTGCGTGGAGAAATACCGCTACTCCCAATCTGTTTAATGGTGCAAATTTACCTGCATCCTGTTTTATAACACAATAAAAAATATTAACCTCAAGGAGTTTAATGTACTCACTCCCCAGCCGCTCTCTACTTCGTAAAGAGGGGTGCTAAATTAGTGGATTTTAAATATTTACTTAATATTTAGTTCTCAAATATTTTAATCAAAAAAAGTACAGAAACTTCTCCCTTCTGTTGTTTAAAATTTCAACCAGATTCCATTGTTAACTGGAGACAGTTTACGCTCCCAGCAGCTGTTTTACTTTAACAGAGATCTCTTTGCCATCGGCTTTTCCCGCAAGTTCTTTAGTAGCTACACCCATAACTTTGCCCATATCGGCAGGTGATTTTGCACCTACGCGGGCAATAATCTCTTTTATAATATTCAACAATTCTTCATCGCCCATTTTAGCAGGCAGGTATTTTTCAAGAACATCTGCCTCAGTAACCTCTTTTTCATACAAATCGGGTCTGTTTTGCTCCTTATAAATCGCAGCTGATTCTCTTCTCTGTTTAACCAGTTTCTGAATGATTTTCAATTCCTCTTCGGAGGTCAGTACTGTATCCCCGCTTTTCTCTGTTCTGGCAAGGGTAAACGCAGTTTTGGCAGCTCGTATTGCCTCGAGAGCAACTTTATCCTTCGCCTTCATGGCGTTTATAAGATCGCTTGAGATTTTCTCGGTAAGTGACATAATGAATGATTTTAAATTATCTATAATTGTTAAATATCATGATATAAAGATACAATATACCTGTTTCTGTTGAATTTTATCTTTCAAATAATTAACTTGGATAACTATTAATCTGGAGGAGCACATATGAAAAAAACTAATTCAATGAATCGCAGGCAGTTTGTTGCAACAACATTTACTGCCACAGCTGGTATTGCAACAGGTATCAATGCTTTATCATTCAGTGATCAGAAGAAAAAATCTGAGTTAAAGATCGGATTGTACAGCATCACTTATCTTGGAGTCTGGTACCAGGGAGCAGCTTTAACGCTGGAAGAATTGATTAAAAGAGCCAAAGAATATGGTTATTCAGGAATTGAAATCGATGGAAAACGGCCACACGGTAATCCTCTCGACTGGCCAACTCAGCGTTGTAAAGAATTGAGGAAGACTGCTGACGGCACAGGAATAGAAATATATGGAGTTGCAGGGAATAATGATCTAAGCAGCCCAATTCCGGAACACAGGGAATGTCAGATTATGTATATTAAAAACCTGATAAGAATGACTTCTGATCTTGGTGCAAAAACATTACGGATGTTCATGGGCTGGCCCGGTATTACTCTGCATCCACATCTGGCACAATATGATATTGCAAAGGATATATGGAATTACACTCATGCCAAATTCACAGAAGAAGAAACCTGGTCGTGGGTCCGCGAGGGATTGAAAGAGTGTTCTAAATATGCAGCTGACGCCGGAGTTATCCTGGCCCTTCAGAATCATAAACCAGTTGTAAAGGATTATCCCGATGTACTTCGTATGGTAAAAGAGGTAAGTTCCCCCAATCTTAAAGTATCGCTGGATGTTCCGATCATGGATGACAAGAGCCCTGAAAACATTCATAAAGCGGCACAGGCTGTAGGTAACCTCCAGGTATTGTCCCATTTTGGAGGCGAATATGAAAGAGGTAAAGACGGAAAAGTAATCGGCGAGGATTATTATCGTCATTTTGTTAAAGCGATGAATGAGATAGGGTATTCGGGATATATGAGTTATGAATTATGCCATCCTCTGCCTATCGTTAATGGTCAGACAGTAGGGATCGAATTTGCAGATAAAAATGCAAAGCTGGCTGCAGAATTTATGAAAGGGATTATTGCTGAAATATAAAGTATGCCTTAGTCATTCATTATTCTAATAATATCAAATATGAAAAAACTAATAAATCACCGCAACAGATGGCTATTTATTACCATTTTGTTCTTTTC
This sequence comes from Bacteroidales bacterium, assembly GCA_003141415.1. Classification (GTDB taxonomy): domain Bacteria; phylum Bacteroidota; class Bacteroidia; order Bacteroidales; family VadinHA17; genus LD21. Next base: position 23,524 of record PLLX01000099.1, on the reverse strand, counting down.
ACTGAATATGTCAGCTCAACTTTCTGTTATTCAGACTGATAAAGGACCAGTATCGGGATATAAAAGCGGCGATATAAATATTTTCAAAGGAATTCCGTTTGCCGCTCCACCCGTGGGTGATTTACGTTGGAAAGCTCCGCAGCCGGCAAAGAACTGGACCGGAGTTCTGAAATGCGATAGATTCTCTGCAAGTCCGATGCAAAGAAAACCAGTTCCTTTCATGATGTGGACAGAAGAATTCATAACTCCGCCTGATAATCTGAGTGAAGACTGCCTTTACCTTAATATATGGACACCGGCTAAGTCGGCAAAAGATAAACTGGCTGTATTTGTCTGGATTTATGGCGGTGGATTTTCTTCTGGATCAGCTGCCTGCGCTGTGTATGACGGAGAAGAAATGTCAAAGAAAGGCGTCATCTTTGTGAGCATTAATTACAGGGTGGGAGTTCTGGGTTTCATGGCCCATCCGGAGCTGAGCCGTGAATCGGAAGCTAAGGTATCAGGCAATTACGGCCTGCTCGACCAGGTTGCGGCCCTTGAATGGATCAAAAAAAATATAGAAGCATTTGGAGGCGATCCTCAAAAAGTTACCATAGCTGGTCAGTCGGCAGGATCGATGAGTGTTTGTGCTCTCGTGGCATCACCACTTGCCAAAGGCCTTTTCCGCGGCGCTATTGCCCAGAGTGGTGGAATACTCAGCGGTTTTATGAAAAGTAATCTGGCTGAAGCCGAAAAATCAGGAATCGCTTTTATGGAAAAAATGAAGTCAGCAAATATTACAGAACTACGTCAAAAATCAACTGATGACCTAATTGTGGGAGGAGGGAATTTTGGGCCTGTTTATGAAGGATATGTAATTCCGAAGGATGTATTTACAGCTTTTAAGAATGGACAATTTAATGATGTTGCAATGATGGCAGGCTGGGTAAGCGGTGACGGATCCCTTATGGGAGAACAGAAAATGACAATTGAAAAATACAGGCAGCAGGCTGGTGAAAAATATGGTGATAAGGCAAAAGAATACCTGAAAATTTTCCCGGGTAACACTGATGAACAGGTTGCAGCTTCATTGAAAGAATTAAGTCTAATGCAGTTTGCAGCCCTTCCTACACATCTTTGGGCGGGATTCAGTAAAAGCAAGGCATATATTTATCAGTTCAGTCATGTTCCTGTGGATAAACCTGGATTTCCCGATTATGGAGCATTCCATACCTCCGAAGTACCTTTTGCCCTTCATACTCTTCACCTGTGGAAACGCCCCTGGCGTGATGTTGATTTTGCTGTAGAGAAAACTATGAATGATTACTGGGTGAATTTTGTAAAAGAAGGCGACCCAAATGGTAAAGATCTTCCGGAATGGACAGAATATGATAAGTCCAAAGAAAGCATAATGGAAATTGGAGATCAGTTCCGGTCCTCCCCCGGACTTCATAAAGCTGAGTTCGATTTTCTGAAAGCAAACAATATTAATAAAAAGTAGATGATCCGTGGAGAGGCTTACCGAGGCCTTCCACTCGAAATCTCGTTCAAACAGGTCGGGAGGTGAGACGTGATCAGGTAATCATTCCTCTGAGTTTAAATTTGCGTATAAACATTAAAAAATGTAAATTTGACTGGAGGAATATGTTGATAAAGACAAACAAAATATGATGCCATTCGAAGGATTTAATAGAAATTCGGCAGGAATATTTTTACTTCTGTTAATTTTTTTAATTAATTCCTGTAAGAAAGACAATCCAGAACCTCCTGCAATTACAACTGTAACGATAACCGACGTTTCTTCCACAACTGCCAGTTCAGGTGGAATTGTTACAAATGATGGAGGAGCACCCGTAGTTTCAAAGGGTGTTGCCTGGAGCATCAACGAGAATCCAACCGTTGAGAACTACAGGACTCTTGAGGGAAGTGGATCAGGATCATTTATCAGTACAATTACACTCCTTAAACCAGCTACATTATATTATTTAAGAGCGTATGCAACAAATAGTGCCGGCATAAGTTATGGCAATCAGACGAACTTTACTACATATCTAAATGACCAGACTGGTTCTGTTTTTGACGGAGAAGGCAATTATTATACAACACAGACTATTGGCACCCAGACATGGATGACCGAAAACCTTAAGGCTACTAAATACAGAAATGGTACAGATATACCCCTGGTTACATCGGATTGGGATTGGTATAATCTTATGTCACCTGCCTGTTGTGTGTATGATAATAGGCAAATCAATAAATCTGATTATGGAGTTTTGTACAACTGGTATGCAATCGATATAGGACAGGACGGTAGCAAAAATATTTGCCCTACTGGCTGGCATGTTCCAACTGATGCCGAATGGTCTATCCTGACAACCTATCTTGGAGGTGACAGTGCTGCAGTTGGCAAACTAAAAGAAACCGGTTTAACCCATTGGCAGAGCAAGAACAATGATGCAACGAACGAAACAGGCTTTACAGCTCGTCCGGGCGGAATCCGTAACTTTGATGGAGGATTCTATGACTTGGGGTACTACGGTGCCTGGTGGACTTCGACGGAATTCATAAGAGGTGGTGCCTATTGCAGATATTTGGGTTATGATGGTAGTGGTGGATTCAGTTGGAGAAGATTTGAGCAAGACGGTTTTTCTGTCAGATGTATAAAAAACAGCACTCCGGTGAAATAGACGTCCTCATGCATCTTTTTCAGACTAAAACCTGATAAAATTCAACATTCTATTTAATCTCAGACCTATACAAGGCAGATCTTCCTGTAATGAAAAGAGATTTGCCGTCATGTCCTCCGAATGCAATTGTTGATGGACGCTCCGGAACATGTATCAATCCCGATTGTTTTCCATCTTTACTGAAAACATATATCTCACCATCGGCAATATATACATTGCCCTGATTATCAGGTATTGAACTGAATTCACCTTTCTCAGCAAAGTAATGCAGATCTGAAATATATCCTTTGGTATCCACACTGAATCTAACCGTGCGTTTATCATACTCGTCAGCAGCATATAATTGTTTGCCCGGGAATGCCTCGACGAGAGCACATGATCTGGCAAGATCGTAACATACAGGAATGATTGTTTTTCCATCAGGTGCAATAAAACATTCTGTATCCATGTTCACCGAAACAGTATTGAAATCATGATAATCTCGCCAACGGTTGGAGGGATAAAGAGCTTTGAAAACATTGTCGACTGATCCCATAGGGACCTTCTCGAGTTTTTTAATGGTCACCTCGGGATTCCCTGGATTTACAGAGTAAACCAAGGTTCCAAACCCTGAATTACCCCATCCACTGAAGGATGTTCCATTGGCATCGGGTGGATTAACATATCGTTCCGGCTGACCATTGATGAGTAACCCAGATTGAGGATTGTACCGGAATATTACAAGAAGGTTGTCTTTCGAATCACAAGCCAGGGAAAGAGGTTCCCACTGGAAATCGGCCAGGAGAGAAAGGGAATTGGTTTCAACCGACCATTTATAAATCCTTTTCATGCGCTGTTCCGCGAAATATATATTGCCTTTCGAGTCATGGCATAATCCTAAGGCAAACTCGAATCCTTTGGCAAGCAACAGAACTGTTTCATTGGTCCTGGCTGAACTCAATTTTGGAGTATTGCCGCTTATGAATAAACGGGCCAGTTCAACCGGACGGACTTCTATACCAGTATTGATATCGTAAAGCGGATTATCTGTCGTATACTTGATCTGGCTGTAATTATGAATGTTCAATATTTCAAGATTTGAGCAATCCCATGTTCTGACTGAATAGGGATAAGGCACTTTAACCCTGATTACCCTGAACATATATAAATTTGCAATCGTCATGTTGGCGCATTTTTCCAGTTCGAGGGGCTGGCATTCCGAACCTTCACGATTCTCCTCCTCAAGCTGAAGAGCATATATGTTCCAGTTTGAAACATTATTTAAACGGACTTCATTTCTGACATGATGTTCCACCGACATGGCATAAATACGACCACGTGTATTAGTATTTGAAGCGTAAAAACCAGATATTGCAAAGGTACTTGCAGACCAGATATTCTTGAAAATTCCTCCCCCGTTATTTGTCACCCACAGGCTCCAGTACTGACTATCCCAGGCTTGTTCTGCGATTGTCGCACCTGTCTGGCCCTGTGGTGGTTTGTTTTCTTCCCATTTCCATGGTACAATGGGGCCAGGGTTCATAGTTCCGTGTCCGCCAATGAACTTCACATCGCTGATCATCGATTTCTCACCAGCCATCCATTTACAGGCAACGGCTCTGTAATTGTTTTGTGCTGTATATAAGCCGATTCCGGTGATTATATTTGTTCCTCCCTGCGGAGCCTCAACCAATGCTTCAGGAGCTCCGAAACTGCCAAAAGCAGGTGAGTTTTCGATAAGAGTAAAATTTGTAGCCATCGGGTGGAATCCAATCAGAACTGTTGACGGTTTGAGCTTAAGCGTTTCACTCACCCGGTATGATCCCTGTGGAACATAGATATTTGGATACTGATCTATAGCAACCTGGATAGCTTTAGTATCATCGGTTACTCCATCACCTTTCGCACCAAGCGTTTTAAGATTTACCCAGCTTCCCATCTCAGGAAGTTCAGGTATATCGGAAACGGGTTCAGCTGGCAGAGTTTTAAGAGCTTCTGTTTCACAGGTAGTTCTGATCTGCGCATCAGAATCTAAATCATCCATCTGAAGTCCGTAGATAAACCTCTTCACTATGTAAATCTTCGATGGTGCGGGCGTATTTGTATTAAGTTTAGGATAATGGACCAAAATAGGAACATTGCTGCATATAAGATTTCGGATATTTACCTGCATGTGGGCATTATCTTCGTTACTGACTTCAATAGCAGGCCCTGAGATGTTTTCAAAACGACAGTCCTCCAGGAAAAGCTTTTCCCAGTAATTCTGATCGACAAGTATAGCTGAAGGAGCATTTTTTACACTCATACGGACAATAGTAAAACCTGCTTCATGAGTTTTTATTGCTGCTTTACGCTGACCCTCAAAATAAGTGTCTAGCATCATGAATTGCCATCCAGGGGAAGCTTTAGTAGTGTAAATGCCGTACTCGCCGCCAAAAAAATTCACATCTTCGATCATATTCCCGATATCGAACAGACCTGCTTTTCCATTGCCAATGTGTATATCACAATGTGAAACAAAACTATGCTGGGCGAAGTGAGTCCGCAAAGCTACAGCTGCAGGATTTCCGTCTTCTATTTTCAGGTCAATATTTGAGAGTGCACTGTAGAATGTACCGGCTCCTGCATCCCTGATCTCTTTTCCCGATTCCACAATACTGCCGGTAAACCAGAACATGTAGGAAGCTTTTCCCTTATCATCGGGATTTGGTACCTGAAATCCGGGAGCATTTTTCTTAAGGATAATTACCGGACGGTTTTTTCCGTATCCTATTAACCGTATTGATGCAGGGATATAAATTGTTTTAGAAATCGTGTAAATTCCTTCGGGAATAAACAGTATACCGAAATTTCTGTCTTTTTTTAACTGATTGATAGCATTTTGGAGTTGAACAGATACATCGGTCCTCCCATCAGCGGTAATGTTGAAATTTCCCGGGGTGAAAAAGACCGCGGCAGGATCATCAGGCTTTTGAGTATAAATTGAATTGCCCGTTCTGATTGCTGCACCATAACCGCTGATAACAGATCCGGTTAATATGGATACTAATATTAAGAGATGTTTATGGCTCATGAGAATAAGTTTTATGTAAAATAAGCAAATATCCTTATTGACTATCACTACTCTATGGGTTGAATTTTGTTAATTGTTTTAAAATGATTAAGATGGGATATTGCTATGGGTTATTTTTATAATTTTGCGGATTAATATTTAAATTATTTAACCGTCAGTACATTTACAAAAAAACTTATTGATTTTCAAGCGAATTAGAATACTTTGCCATTAACAATAAGAGTTAAATTGAATTAAATGGTGAGTTAATATGAGATAATAGAGCATGAAAAAAACTCTTATTACAACAGGTATTGTTGTTATTGCTTCTTTTATAATTTTATATGTCTTAACCAGGGTTACTTCAAAGAGGACCCCGACTGAATTATATACCGGGGTTCAGAAGGGACAGTTTGAGATTTCTGTTACTTCAGCCGGTGAATTAATTGCTGAAAAATCAATGGACATTAAGGGACCTGAAATTACAATGGGCCGCGATATCAGGTTTTTTAATATCAAAATTCAGGACCTGTTACCAGAAGGTACAGTAGTGAAAGAAGGCGATTATATTGCAACACTTGACCGCACAGATTTAAATAATAGCTTAAAGGATGCACAGGATTTACTTACGACATTCCAGACAGCTCTCTATGTGAAGTTACTCGACACTGCCGTGGTACTTAATGACTTAAGAGATGAGATTAAAAATCAGCGGTTCACCGTTCAGGAAGCCGCTATGACTCTTCATAATTCAAAGTATGAACCTCCTACTACAATCAGGCAGGCAGAAATTGAACTCGATAAGGCCCAGAGGAGCCTTGAACAGCAGCTAAGGAGTTATAGTCAGATATTAGCTCAGAACAAGACTGATATTATTAATCAGAATTATTGGGTTAATAAAGTATCGCGCAGAGTTAAGGATATTGAGGAGGTGTTAGTTCAATTTACAATTAAAGCGCCGGCGCCAGGTATGGTTATCTACAAAAGGGAGTGGTCAGGCAATAAAAGGAAAGTTGGATCAATGATCAATCCATTCGACAGGGTAGTGGCAACACTTCCTGATCTGACTTCAATGCTTTCCAAAACTTATATAAATGAGATCGATGTGAGCAAAATGAGAGTCGGTCAAAATGTTAACATTACAATAGACGCTTTCCCCAAAAAAAGATATAACGGGATTGTGTCATTCGTAGCTAACGTTGGTGAAAAACTGCTAAATACCGATGATAAAGTATTTGAGGTTCAGATTAAAGTAGACGGATCCGATCCTGCCCTCAGACCTTCAATGACAACCGGCAATAAAATAATTGTCAGTAGTATTAAAGAGGCTATTTATATACCAACCGAATGTGTACAAGCAGGAGTGGATAGTATTCCGTTCGTATATACTAAAAAAGGTATTAAACAGATTGTCCTTCTTGGTGAATCGAATGATAAACATGTGTTGATTGAAAAGGGTCTTGAACCGGGCACCTTAATTTACCTTAATAATCCGGAAGATCCTGAAAAATTCAGGTTGGAAGGGAAAGATCTTATACCAGTAATAAAAGAGCGGGAAAAAGCCAGGGGTGATGTTGCCGGAATGTTCAGGAAGAAACCGGAAGGTATTCTTTAGCTTGGTTCAACATGGATTGTCACGGTCAGGTTCTCATAGACTCGGGTAAGCTCATTCTCAATCTTGTCACAGTATTTGTGAGCACTTCCAACTGTTACATTTTCAGGAATCTGAATATGAATATCAACGAAACGATAATTTCCAGCAACCCTTGTCCTGAGGTCATGATAACTAACATCCAGCCCGCTTAATCTCTTCTTAAGCTCCGCAATCTCATTATTGCTCCAAGCTGTATCAAGAAGAGGAGTGAAGGCTTTTGTCAGCATATGATATGCCTGTTTTATAATAAACAGTGCGACAAGAATTGCAATAACCGGATCCAACCAGTTTATTCCTGTAATCATAATAAGACCGAGGCCAATTGCAACTCCCAGCGAAGTGTAAATATCAGTTTTAAGATGAAGGGCATCAGCTTCCAGTGCCACAGAGTTTGTTGAACGGGCCACCTTATATAATCTTCGTGAAACAAAAGTATTTACTATTGCTGAGAGGAGCATCACAATAGAGCCCAGGGCTATAGAATCAAGTTCGATCTTCTCTCCGAAGAGTTTTTTAACAGCTTCAATAATGATCCAGACGGCAGCTAGAAAAATCAAAAGGGATTCAATCACTCCTGAAATATTTTCAATTTTCCCATGTCCGTAGGGGTGTCTTGAATCTGGAGGATTATCTGAAACCCTGACCGAAAAGAATGCTATAATTGCGGCAATAAGATCCATCGAAGAATGGATCGCTTCAGATAAGATGCTTACAGACCCGCTGATAAGTCCGACTACTAACTTCATTAAAATCAGCAAAGTGTTGGATATTATCGAAAGACGGGCGATACTTACTTTAGCATTCATGAAGTCAATAACGTATTTCCGGTAGTAATTCTTTTATGCAACCAAGACGCTAAGGCACAAAGTTTTAAACAGTTACCAATTCGTATTCTGTGTTTCCAAGCCCTATCTTTACAGCATGCTCAAGACCAGCCTGCCAAAAAGTATTGGGATGCGCCTTCTTGAATTTATCTTCACCTGTCATATCTCCCTCATCATGTTTATCGCAGATCCTGCTCCCATGTAGTGCAGGAGCTGCCTTTACCATATCTGCGCATGCCTGATCGAGAGCAACCGGATCAAAGGAGGCAGCTATTCCAAGATCGGGTACCAATGGATAATCATTGAATCCCCAGCAATCACAATCTGGAGAGACATTCATAATGAAATTTATATGGAAAGAGGGTTTATCCTTCACGACGGCTAACGCATATTCAGCAACTCTTTTACAGACTATTTCAGAAGAGTTCTGCCATACTACTCTGGCAGAATCGTACTGGCATACTGCAACACACTGTCCGCAACCAACACATTTTTCATAATCGATATGCGCGATCTTGTCCCTGCCTACCACAACTGCATCATGGGCACAATATTTCTCGCAAACCCTGCATCCTGTGCAATTCTCTTCAAATATCTCAGGTGAAGAACCTGAATGCAGAAACAGTTTTCCGCCTACTGATGCACAACCCATTCCCAGGTTCTTGAGGGCTCCGCCAAATCCCGTCATTTCGTGTCCTTTGAAATGGTTCATTGAAATAATTACATCTGCATCGGCAATAGCACTTCCGATCTTTGCAACAGAACAGTACTCGAGATTTAATTCGATTTCTCGGTAATCAGTCCCTTTAATCCCATCGCCGATTATTACCGGACAATTTGTTGTTAGGGGGTTGTATCCATTCTCAAATGCTGCCTCAAGATGCATAGGTGCATTTGAACGTCTTCCGAAGTATAGGGTGTTGCAATCTGTCAGAAATGGTATAGCCTCTTTTGCTTTTAAGAACTTTACTATCCGTGCAGCATAATTAGGCCTCAGGTAAGCCAGGTTACCGGGCTCTCCGAAATGCAGCTTTATTGCAACTATTTTTCTCTGGAAATCAATTGAATCAATTCCTGCTTTAACAATAAGTGCTTCAAGCTTTTTAAAAAGATTTTGTGAAGGTTTTGCCCTTAGGTTGGTGAAATAGACTTTTGATGAAGACATAAAATGAGTTTTTCTAGACCGATAATATTTTAGCCAAATCCACAAGGTCGTGGTTCACATCTTTATGAAGTTTTACAGCTCTACGGAAAGGAACTAGAGTGATCTCACCGTTCATTATACCAACCATTACGCTTTTCTGATCATCGATAAGTGCCTCTACTGCAGCATGTCCCAGGCGGCTTGCGTTAACCCTGTCAATTGCCGATGGAGAACCACCGCGTTGAAGATGTCCCAGTACTGAAACCCTTACATCATAATCTTTAAAATCGTTTTTAACCTTCTCAGCCATTGCAAAAGCGCCTCCTTCCTTGTGGCCTTCAGCAACAATAATTATATTGCTTGATTTCTTGCGCGTGTTACCTGCCTCTATCATCGTTTTCAGGTCCTGGTCAGCTCCCTCTATTTCGGGGATAATAATTGCTTCGGCTCCGGTAGCAATTCCGCTGTAAAGGGCTATGAATCCTGCTTCTGCACCCATCACTTCAACAAAAAACATCCTGTTATGAGCGCTGGCGGTGTCCCTTATCTTATCAACAGCTTCCACAACTGTGTTAAGCGCGGTATCGTAACCAATGGTATAATCAGTACCATATATATCATTATCGATTGTTCCGGGGATCCCGACAAAAGGTATATCATATTCCTCGTTAAAAATCCTGCCACCGGTAAATGACCCGTCCCCGCCGATTACCACGACTCCGTCAATCTGTGCATCCTTAAGGTTATTATAAGCTTTAAGCCTGCCTTCGGGAGACCTGAACTCCTCACATCTGGCGGTTTTCAGTATTGTTCCGCCCCTCTGTATTATGTCGCTGACACTGGATGACTGCATGGGTATGAAACTTGCATCTATCATCCCCTGGTAACCCTGGCGTATTCCCATTACTTCCAGTCCGTTATAAACTGCAGTCCTTACAACTCCACGAATGGCCGCATTCATTCCCGGGGCATCTCCACCAGATGTCAGTACCCCTATTCTTTTAATCTTTGCCATAAATAATTTTGTAAAATAAGGCACAAAGGTAACACAATTTTTTAAGCCTTACAAATGACGGAACATTCCAATAGTCAGATATTTGAAATGATATCCCTTATGTTTTCTATTAGCCATTTAGGTGTCGAAGTTGCTCCACAGATCCCTATCGAGCATTTACCCACAAACCATGATTTATCAATTTCTTCATGACTGGAAACAAAATGTGTGTCAGGATTGACATTTTTACAGACAGAATAGAGCATCTTGCCATTTGAACTTTCCCGCCCGCTGACAAAAACTATAGTATCGTGTTTTTTTGCAAACTTCTTGAGATGGGGCTCACGGTTTGAAACCTGACCACAAATCGTTTTATTTATTTTCAGGTTTTTGACCGGATCCTTGATCCCGTTTTCTGCCATCTTTATATGCAAAATATCTATCAGATTACTATACTCTTTAACGCTCATAGTTGTTTGAGCAAAAAGATATACAGGTTTTAAGATGTCGATTTTTCCGAAATCATCAGGTCCCGAAACAAGAATACCTTCATTATTGATCTGGCCAAGCAATCCAACTACTTCAGCATGACCCGGTTTTCCGAAAATTACAACTTGTCCATCTCCCTTCTTTGTCCTGACCCAGGTTTCCCTGATTTTAGATTGCAATCTTTTTACTATCGGACATGTAGCCTCAATAATCGTTAAATTGTTTTTTTCAGCGGTAATATATGTTTCGGGCGGTTCGCCGTGGGCCCTGATAAGTACTTTGCAATCTTTCAGGTTTCTGAACTTCTCATGATCTATTGATACAAGCCCCAGAGAGGAGAGACGATCCACTTCCTTATCATTGTGAACGATCGGACCAAGCGAAAAAACCTTTTCCCCTTTAAGAAGAGCTTTTTCTGCTATCTCAACGGCATTTTGTACCCCAAAACAAAACCCCGATTGTTTATCAATCTCAACTACCATTTCTCTTCTTCTCAATGATCTCGTTTATCCATAACATCTGTTCATCCACAGTCATTCTGCTGTTATCGAGGATAATAGCATCATCTGCTCTTCTTAGCGGGCTTATATCCCTGTTTTCATCAGCAATATCCCGGGCAATAATAGTTCTTTTAATTTCTTCAAAATCGATGTTCACTCCTCTGCTCTTCAGCTCGATGTGTCTTCTTTTGGCCCTGATATCAATGGAAGCTGTCATGAAGATTTTTATATCTGCGTCCGGAAAAACAACTGTACCAATATCCCTGCCATCCATTACAATTCCTTTTGATACACCTATTTGCCTCTGCAACTCGACCATACGGGTGCGGACTTCAGGTATCTGACTTATTCTGCTTACATATGACGTTACTTCCATGCCCCTTATTTCTCTTTCAATATTTTCTGAGTTGAGAAAGGTCTCATATTCGTTTAAATCAGGATTAAAAACAAAATCTATATGAATATCATTAAGTTCAGATAGGATCGCAGGTGTATTCACTGCTGTAATACTTATATAGTTTGCCCTCATGCAAAAGAGTGTTACAGCGCGATACATTGCACCGGTATCAATAAAAATATAGTTCAGTTCTTTTGCAATTAATCTTGCAAATGTGCTTTTCCCGCATGACGAATAACCGTCGATTGCTATAATTAATCTCTTATCCATGTTTTTTTCTTACTACTAATTTTCCTGTTTAATGAAGCATTTATTTTTTTATTTGCACAGGGCTCAGGTTTGCTCTGTGCCATGTGCTCTGTGTCCTGTGCAAAGAATCCACAAAGGTGATAAATAAACCGCTATAAGACAAGGGTTATCTAACTCCGGTTTTTTTTATAAAAAAGATCTGGTCGGATAATTAAGGAGACACTGGTTGATGACCCTGCAAGATGATACGTTGCTCTTCCAAACTCAATATTCAATATCGAAGTATGAATACCGAAACCCCAGGAGAATCCTACAGTTGAGACTTTTGATTCGATCTCCAACTCTCTCCTTCTCTGGTAGTTATACCCTGCACTCAAATAGAAATTTTTATGGGGAATAAGTTCGACTCCAAGAATGATATGTCGCATGGAATTCTCTAAAAATCCGGATGATACTTTACTATCCCCTGTTGAAGCGGGTGTCTGGTATTGATAAGTAAGGTCGAATTTCTCAAGATGCCTCAGGGTCAATGAGAACCGGAACGGAGCATGGGCCAGAGTTTGTGAAATACCGGCCTGTATCTCAAAAGGTAGTTTTTCACGTGGTTCGCCTGCATAGGTCGTAACCTCATAACCTGCATTTTTAATTACCAAACCCGCAGAAAAAAGATTACTGCTGTTATGCCACGATGCACCGATATCGAATGCGAATCCAAATGAGGTATATTTTTCGAGCTGGGATAATACCGGTTTGAAGTTAACTCCTACTGAGAAAAGCGAATCTATTTCATGCGAATACATTAATGAGAGAGCATATTCAGCAGCGCTGAAATTACCTGCCTCTATTCCTGAGTCATCTGTCTCACTAAAAGAACCATAATTGAGGTAGGTTAAACCGGCAGCAAAATTTCCTGTTCCCGGATATGATCTTGAATACATGGCAAGCCCGTAATTGATTCCGGCAAAATAATTGACATAATTTAATGCAAGACTTTTATTCATACCTGAATTAAGAAGAGCCGGATTATGATATGCGAGGTTAAGATTATTTCCCTGTATGGAAACATTTGTACCTCCAAGTGATGAAACAAGTCCGGAATGTGTAAGGTTTAAGAATTCGTAGATATTATCACCTCCCGTCTGAGAGAAGGAAGGTGAAGCAATTACGATGAACAAGAGAAGATTCAGGACCTTTTTTTTCATAACTTAAGATACATACCAAAGGTAGTATGATTTCTCTAAACGCGGAGATTGTTTAAATTAGTATTAATGAACAGTATATAACTAGCTTGAGTGATCAGGCGGTTTTCCCGGTAAGCGCAAGAGCATCACCAATATTTTTATTCGTTCCATTTATCTGTGACATAAACAGACCGGCAAGAATAATGGCCATCCCGGCAACATTCTGAGCAGTCAGCTTGTCTCCCATCAAAATGAAAGAGAAAAGAGCTGTGAAAACCGGAATACAATTTGAAAAAACATTCGCCTTGGTAATGCCAATATTTCTGACCGACCAGGCGAAGAGAATAAAAGCGCCACAAGATGCAAATATTGACAGCTCTAATATCGGTTTGAACATTTCAAAGGTGAAAGGAGTGGAAATAAAATGATTAAAATCAAAAATCAGAAAGAGAGGTAGAAAGAGAATGGCACCGATTAAATTCTGAACATTCACAATATAAACAGGAGTATATGTTCCAACCAGGCGGCTAAGTGTTAGGTTATAACCCACGGCTGATAGAACGGCAAGTATTATAAATCCCAATCCTTTAATATTGAATGAAATGCTTCCATCACGATTAAGAATAAAGACAAGAACACCAACAAATGATAAGATTATTCCTGCATAATTTATTGCTTTCAGCTTCTCTTTAAAGATCAGCCAGGCTCCGATAGTTGCAAAAACAGGTATCGTTGATATCAATACGGAACATACAGTTGCTGAAACGTATGTAAGTCCAAAACTCTCACCCAGAAAATAGAAGAACGGTTCAAACAAAGCCAGCATAAGGAATAACTTCCGGTCAGTTTTTTTTATCTTCATGTAATTCTTTGTAACAATCAGAAAGATTGTAAGAAGAATTACTGAAAACATGAGCCTGATAAAGACAATTGTAATAGGGTGGAATGTTTTGTTTGCGACCTTGAACCAGATAAACGAAAATGCCCAGAAGATCATTGCTAACACTACTGCGACATATGTTTTTACTTGTTTGTTCAATTTAAATAATTTGATTGGTCCATGTTTTTTCAGCGCTTCGAATTTAAATCTAAAAAAATAATTGTAGCTGATAAACCTAATCTTTTTTTAAATTGTTTTCCTTAACCCCTACGAGGAATTATGAATAAATTGATACTATTTTTTCTATAATACCTAATGCCCTACTGGCAATTCCTTTCTATTTCCCAATGTTCTTTTCGCCCTAGGCGATAGGATGTTGTAGGATATTGCATTACAGATCAAAATCTATTCCTCATAGCGGATAAACAAGACAGTCTTATTTACCATTGTTCATTTCGTGGTAGTCGATAAAGTATTGTAGAACATTACAAATACACCTTTCGACTCTAATAAATATACCTGATATCCGGATTACTCAATAATAAGTAATTTAGCTAGTTAAGTCCGGGTTTCATTTCGAATATACATAAAGGATGATATTTATGTGATTTGATTGTGAATCATAAATTATTATATTTGCCGCCTCATAGGTTGAACGACACAAAGTTGATTCTATTAAACAATTTAGAACAAGTTAATTAACTAATTAATATTCAAGTTTAGATGAAAATTCTGGTCTGTATCAGTAATGTTCCCGACACGACGACAAAAATTAAATTTGCCGAAGGAAATACTTCAGTTGACACTGCTGGTATTCAATGGGTTATTAATCCATGGGACGAATTGTCTCTTACCCGCGCTCTTGAACTTAAGGATGATGTCACAAGCGGAATAAAATCTGTTACTGTCATCCATGTTGGTCCGGCTGCCTCAGAGCCAACAATCCGTAAAGCCCTGGCCATCGGAGCTGATGATGCAATAAGGGTAAATGCAGTATCGTCTGATGCATGGTTTGTTGCAGCGCAGATAGCTGAAGTGGTAAAGAAAGAACAGTTTGATGTAATAATGTGCGGGATAGAATCGAGCGATTATAATGGTTCAACAGTAGGAGGGATGATCTCAGAATTTCTTGGGTTTCCTTCTGTTTCAGCCGTTTCTGGTATAAAATTTGAGAACGGACAGCCTGTTATGATCAGGGAAATAGACGGAGGAAAAGAGGTTGTGACAGTTCCGGTACCGTTTATCGCTATTGTCCAGAAGGGTATAGCCAAAGAGCCACGAATAGCTGCGATGCGTGGAATTATGATGGCAAGGTCAAAACCTGTAAAGCTGGTCGAGCCGGTCGCTATCGATCCCCTGACCCAGATTGTGGGATTTGAAAAACCAACACCACGTGCAGCCTGTAAATATATTGATGCTGATAACCCTGAACAGCTTCTTGATCTTTTGCAGAATGAGGCAAAAGTAATCTGATAATTAGTTAAAAAACAGTAAATAAAATCAATATGTCAGTATTAGTATATACCGAAAATTGGGACGGAAAATTCAAGAAACTTTCATTTGAACTGGTATCTTATGCAACAGGTGTTGCTAAAATGCTAAACACAACTGTAACAGCTATATCAATCGGAAAAGTTGATCAGAGCGAGTTACTTAAGCTTGGAAGTTATGGAGCAAATAAAATCATAAATATTAATAATGAACAACTTGCAGTTCTTGATAGTCAAGTCTATACAAGTGTTATCTCTGAAATTTCCGGAAAAGAAAATGCATCTGTCATCATAATTGCGAATAATAATACAGGGAAAGCAATAGCTCCAAGGTTATCTGTACGACTGAAAGCCGGTGTCGGTTCAGGAGTAAGCAGACTTCCGTTAAATCTTAATCCTTTCACTGTTTATAAAAGGACTTATTCAGGAAATGCGTTTGCCCATCTGGTTATCAAATCCGATATTAAAATACTTACATTGGCACAGAACTCTTTTGATCTGTTTGAAACTCCGGGTAATGCAACTATAGAGAATCTGAATCCTTCTGTTGATGGATCATTGTTGAAAACAGTGGTAAAAGATGTACAGAAACAAACAGGTAAGATCTTGTTAACTGATGCAGACATTGTTGTTTCAGGGGGAAGGGGTATGAAGTCTCCCGATAACTGGCCACCACTTGTTGAACTTGCTACTCTGCTTGGAGCAGCAACAGCATGTTCAAGACCGGTATCCGACGAAGGTTGGAGACCCCACGAAGAGCATACCGGACAGACAGGTAAGATCATTGCGCCGAATCTTTATATTGCTGTAGGTATTTCGGGTGCAACACAACACCTGGCAGGTATCAGTTCTTCAAAATATATTGTTGCTATAAACAGCGATAAGGATGCTCCGATTTTTGAAGTAGCACAGTATGGAATAGTTGGCGATGCAATGAAAGTTCTGCCAAAACTTGTTGAAGCTGTAAAAGAAATTAAGAAATAAAATTATTATAGGCAATTGTTAATAACTTACCACAAGTTGCTTTTGACTTCGTCGAGCTCACCGTCTTTGGCGGTTCGGCTCTTCGCTATCCTTGGGGTCGGTGTAAAACAAAGAAAATCAATATGACGAAACAGATAATATTCGCAATATCATTTCTTGCAACATTAGGAGTATTCTTTTATACCATTAACAGAATTGTCAGGTTTTTCAGGCTTACAAGACCTGCATTCCCTGTAAAAGACTTCAGGAAAAGAATAACTGTTATGCTTTCAGTGGCTTTTGGTCAGACAAAAATATTCCGCAAACCGGTAATCGGTTTTTTTCATGCTCTTGTTTTCTGGGGATTTTGTGTAATTATATTCGGGAGCCTTGAAATGGTTATTGACGGGCTTACAGGTACAGACAGGGTTTTAAAATCCCTGGGTTCTGTATATAATATAATAATAGCTTCTGGAGATATCTTTGCCCTTCTTGTTGCAATATCAATTATTATATTCCTGAGCCGGCGGCTCTTCTTTCATATTAAAAGATTTGAAGGTATCGAGATGAAGAAAACGACTCATATCGATGCAAATATTGCCCTTTCAATAATTCTTCTATTAATGGTTTCTCTTCTTTCAATGAATACAGGATATATTGAATATAAGACAATTACAAGAGAGTCATCAGTCGGTCTGTTTCCGGTCAGCAGTGTTATCGCCGGTTTTATTAACAATGGACAAGCAGCAAGTTACAGGGCAATGTATGAAGCGTCATGGTGGACTCATATACTTCTCATTTTTCTCTTTGCAAACCTATTACCCTATTCAAAGCATTTCCACGTGTTCATGTCCATACCAAATGTATTTCTCTCGCGACTTGATCCTCTTGGAAAACTCACGAATATGGACAATATAACCAGAGAAGTCAGGCTGATGCTTGATCCAAATACAGCCTTTGCTACATCCGCAAGCGATGCCCCTCCTGAACGGTTTGGTGTTAAGGATGTCGAGGATGCTTCATGGAAAAACTATTTTGATTCACTTGCTTGTACGCAATGCGGGAGATGCACAGCTGTCTGCCCGGCAAATATTACAGGGAAAAAATTATCTCCCAGGAAAGTGATTATGGACCTCAGGACAAGAATGAACGAGAAAGGCCCGTTAATGGTTAAAAACGGAAGAGATTTCAACGATAACCGTTCTCTTTTAAGAGACTTTATTTCTGAAGAAGAACTCTGGGCCTGCACAACATGCAACGCCTGTGCAAAAGAGTGCCCTATTAATATCAATCACCCGACATTGATAGTCGATATGCGCAGGTATCTTGTTATGGAAGAGGCGTCTGCTCCCGGTGAGATCAAGGCCTTATTTAATAATATAGAAAATAACGGAGCCCCATGGCAATATTCAGCTGAAGACAGAATGAATTGGAGCAAAGATTTAGAATTGAATATAAATTAATCCCTCTTCCCAGCCTTCCCTTACGGGGGAAGAGGCTATGATCATTTCCCCCCTTGGGGAAACAGGAAAGGGGGTAAAAGATACAAGGTAAATATTTATGCTCTTCATAGTTATATAGTAGATAAATAGAAAATATAAAAAATGGAAACCCGGAAAATTGAAGTCCCTGTAATGGCAGACCTTTTTGCCATAGGAGAGAAGCCTGAGTACCTTTTTTGGGTTGGCTGTGCCGGAGCTTTCGATGACAGGTACAAAAAAGTAGTAAGGGCATTTGCAAAAATCCTCACGCATCTGAATGTAAGTTATGCCGTACTTGGGAAGGAAGAAACGTGCAACGGCGATCCTGCAAGGCGTGCCGGCAACGAAATGCTTTACCAGATGCAGGCGCTTCAGGTTATTGAGATATTCAGGATGTATGAAGTAAAAAAAATAATAACCATTTGCCCACATTGTTTCAACGTCTTTAAAAACGAATATCCCGATCTCGGCGGTAAATATGAGGTTATCAACTACCTTCAGTTTCTGAACAGGAATATTGAAGATGGTAAATTGAAGATTGGTCAGGGTTCATTAGACAATATATCAATAACTTATCACGACCCTTGCTATCTTGGAAGGGCAAATGATATATATGATGAACCGCGAAATATTCTTAAAAAACTGACCGGCAATCTAGTCGAGATGCACCGGAATAAAAGTTTTGCATTATGTTGCGGAGCGGGTGGAGCACAGATGTTCAAAGAGGCTGAAAAAGGCGACAAGGAAGTTTTTATCGAAAGAACAGAAGATGTTCTTAAAACTAATGCTAAGGTAATTGCAACCGCTTGTCCTTTTTGTATGACAATGCTCACGGATGGTCTTAAATATAAAAACAGAGAAAAGGAGATCAGAAACCTTGATATTGCTGAACTTATAGCACAATCAATTGATTTATAGAATAGTCCAAATAATTATCTGAAAACAATGGAAAATATTAAACTCTTGAAAAGCGGTGAATTTCTTGTAAGTGAAGTTGAACCGGCCGATATTTTTATCCCTGAGGAATTCAATGAGGAACAAAGAATGATCGCACAGACATGCCGCGACTTTCTGGAAGCTGAAGTATATCCCAACCTGGAAAAAGTTGAGAAAAGCGACAGGGAGCTGATGAAAAGCATGCTCAAGAAGTCAGGGGAACTTGGATTAATGGGTATATCAATTCCTGAAGAGTTTGGCGGATTCGGACAATCATTCGTAACACAGATGCTTGTGGCTGAAACTACAGGTGCCGGCTATTCATTTTCAGTAGCATATATGGCACATTGTGGTATCGGTACATTACCAATTATGTATTATGGAAACAGAGATCAGCGGGAGCGTTATGTAACAAAACTGGCCTCAGGTGAGCTTCTCGGAGCCTACTGTCTTACCGAACCAGGTGCCGGTAGCGATGCCAACTCGGGTAAAACCAACGCTAAATTAAGTGAAGACGGGAAACATTATATCCTTAACGGGCAGAAGATGTGGATCACAAATGCGGGCTTCGCAGACACGCTTGTTGTATTTGCAAAAATTGATGTTGACAGGGTATTAAGTGCATTTATCGTCGAAAGCAAATATCCGGGAGTAGTTATAGGTCCCGATGAACACAAGATGGGAATTAAAGGATCTTCAACAGCACAGATCTATTTTAATGATGTTAAAGTACCGGTCGAGAACCTGCTTGGTAAAAGGGGAGAAGGTTTCAGAATTGCGCTCAGTATCCTTCACATGGGGCGCCTTAAGCTTGGAGCCAATGTTATCGGAGCTGGTAAGAAAGCGATTAATGATTCAGTTAAATATGCCAACGAAAGAAAACAGTTCGGAGTTTTAATTTCAACGTTCGGGGCTCTGAAACACAAAATGGCTGAACAGGTTATTCGCCTTTTTGCTTCAGAATCAGCTGTATACAGGGTGAGTTCTGATATCGATAGCCTTATGAAGAAACTGACGGCAGACTGCGGTGATTATGGCAGAGCATCTATCGAAGCAATCAGTCATTATGCTGTTGAAGCAGCTATTCTGAAAGTTGTAGGATCCGAAATGCTTGATTTTGTTGCTGATGAGGCAGTTCAGATTCACGGGGGTATGGGTTACTCAGCTGAGATGGCAGTGGAAAGAGGTTACAGGGATTCCAGAATCAACAGAATATTCGAAGGTACAAATGAAATAAATCGTCTGCTTGTAGTTGATACTGCGATGAAGCGTGCGATGAAAGGTGAATTCGATCTTTTCGGAGAAGCTGAAAAACTTTACTCGGGTTTGAATAAAATAACTTCCAATAAGGTAGAAGGTGAAAGCTTTTTCCAGGAGAAATCAAGATATATCAAAAACTTTAAGAAAGTTATTCTTATATGTATCCATGGGGCGTCAAAATGTTTCGGGAAGGGCCTTATCAACGAACAGGAAGTCCTTAATAATATTGCTGAAATGATGATGGAAACATATGTTTCTGAATCACTTGCACTGAGAGTTGAAAAAATGTCAGCAATTAATGGGAACGTATCAGTTTATAAAGATATGCTTGATGTGAATGTATTTGATTCAGCAAGTATAGTCAGAAAATCGGCTCTTGAAGCAATCGGATCATTCTCAAAACCTGAAACCTGCCCGACACTTATTAAAGCAATAGAAATCCTTTCAAGAGTGGAATGTGTAAATGTTAAAGAGGCCAGACGGCGAATCGCCGACAAACTTATTGAAGATAATGTTTATAAGTTCTGAAATCTCAATTATTGAATATAAGGAAAAAGGCTTTTCAGGGAGCCTTTTTTTATTTAACTGCTGAAGATATTTATCAGAAGCATAGGGAACTATGTAATTAGATTTAATATATTTGTAAACAATAATTAGTTCTATGAGAAGAAAACTAATTCCACTGTTTGCAATTATAGCATTATTCCTGTTTAACCACATATCCATTGCTAATCCCCTTTTTGTAAATTCAGGAAAGAAACATATATCACCAGTGTGAGTGATAAAGATCAATTTTTTACATGATAAAGAGCATCATGTTCTGTTAAATTTGTATCGTATAAAAAACTATTAATCAGGATAATCAGATATCTTTGAGAACAAATTAACAATATTCAAAATATGAATCAGAAATTGAAAGGGATCAGGCAGATATTTATTGCACTAATTCTGATTGCAGCAATTGAAGGACTTTCTTCATGTGAGAAGTATTCATTCTCTCCTCCTGCTGTTGATCCGAAACAAACATGGCATTTTCAGGCTGATATTCAGCCAATTTTCAATGGCATTTGTATCACTTGTCATAATGGAAAGACTCAATTTCCTGACCTCAGGAGTGGCAAATCCTACGCATCTCTTAAGAGCGGGGGATATATTACCCTTCCCGGAGAGACAAGCATACTGTATCATCAGATGACCACTAATTCAGCCCATATTCCAAGGTCGACTGATGCACAAAAACTTGAAGTTCTCTACTGGATCAATCAGGGAGCTCTTAATAACTAGAAATATCTTAACCTGTTAAAACCAAATAACATGAAAAACCTTTTTATCCTTTTGACTTTATCGTTATTCATATCTCCTTTGTTCGCGCAGGAAGATACTCTGAAACCGGTAACATCAAAACCTGTTCGGTTTACTTTTGGAACAACCACCCTGATTGATAATAGTACAATTGAAACTCCATACAAAGGCGGGCTCGAATTGGAAATAAGTCACAGGTTCAGCCCGATTGATAATTATCATGATCTCTTTGGTATCTACGGTTCGGCAAACACCCGTATAGGGCTTAATTATGGTATCACTGACAGGTTGATGATCGGCGCCGGAACGACAAAGAATTATCAGCTGCAGGATATTCAGTGGAAATACCTTATCCTCAGGCAAACTGAAGATAACAGCATGCCTGTTTCACTTTCATATTATGGGAATATCGTGATTAATTTACAACAGGCAGGGGATTTTGGACCGGCTGCAAGCTTCAGAGATATTCACAGGTTATCATATTTCACTCAGCTGATTGTGGCACGCAAAATTAATAATATGTTTTCGGTTCAGATAGCTCCCTCTCTTGCATATTTTAATTCCGTACCACAAAACGTAGATTCTACTGCAGGGCATAAAAATCTTAATATAGGAATTTCAGCAGGAGCGCGTGCTAATTTATTCGGTAACCATTCGCTAATAATTGAATATGACAAACTACTTACGAAGCAAAATATTGCCGTACAGCCAAAGCCAAATCTATCACTNNGTGTTCAACACGAATGATTTCAAAAAAAGCCAATGGCTGATAGGGTTTAATATTCATGTCAGATTCTAATTCAATGAAGTAATCAGGAATGAAATTATTTATGTTCCGGATAATTATCCTGTATGCTTTTATCAATTTAATTTCTCTCCCTTCTGCCGGAAGTTTCCGTTTCAAAACAGAGAATGATAAAGTTTTGGACACAACTTCCTTTGTCTCTCCTTTTGAAGCTGATAACAACCGCTGTTTTAAATGTCACGGACAGGAGAAGTATGAATACTCTAATGCAACTCTTGGAAGACAGGTCAAAGCCCAGATGTGTTCAGAACGGATTATACATAAAAGTGAATTTTACAGATCAAATCACAGGAACTTCAATTGTACCGACTGTCATTCCGGAGAGTATATAAAGTTTCCTCATTCGGGAGAGCTGAGAATGGAGCAAAAGTATAATTGTATAGATTGTCATGGTGGTGATGAGAAATTTGCGAAATATCATTTTGAAGAGATAGAAGCTGAATATCAGAAAAGCACTCACTTTAAAATGGAGGGAGATGGATTCTCATGCTGGAAATGCCATAATCCTCACACTTACAAGATCTCGGTCCGAAACAATAATAATCTCAAGGAGACTATTGCTTATGACAACGCTATCTGTCTGAATTGTCACTCGGACTTCAGCCGTTTTCAGCTTCTGAGTGATAAAAAAGAGATTAATATTATTCAAAAGCATGAATGGCTGCCTAATCAGACTTCACATTTTGCAAACGTACGATGCATCGAATGCCACACTCAAATCAACAATAATGTTCCTGTATCGCATCAGATTAAACCCAAAGAAGAAGCTGTCAAACTTTGTAATGAATGTCATTCGAAAAACTCAATACTTATGGCCTCGCTTTATAAATTTGAATCTAAAAAACAACGCCGCGACGGATTCTTTAACGGAATAATTTTAAATGCATCATATGTTATTGGAGCAAACAGAAATGAATATCTGAACCTTATAAGTCTGGTTATTTTTGTTCTTGTAATCGGTGTCATAATCATTCACATCATATTACGGATAAGAAAGAAAGCCAATAATTATTAAAGGAAACGAAGATGTATCTCTACCCAAAATGGATCAGGATCTGGCATGTTATAAACGCAATAATGTTTCTNNAGATGGCATAATTTTGCTGCTATGGTATTGGTTTTAAACTATATATTATTTGTTACAGGAAACCTTCTGACAAATAATGGAAGGTATTACAGAATTGGCAGAAAAGATTTTTTGTTAAATCTGGGGAAGCAATTTAAATATTATTCAAGTGGTATGTTCAAAGGTGAAAAACATCCGTTTCCTGTAACTGA
>PLLX01000025.1 GCA_003141415.1 Bacteroidales bacterium | reverse complement strand
TCCTGCTGCCAAGACAAAGTCAATAGGGCTGCCGGCCGACGCTCCGGTGTCATGGTTTTTGCTATTCCATCTTGACAGCTTTATCGTGACCAAACAACTTTCGTCCATCTATCGGGACTTGGTACCGTCAAGACAACTTCATCATGACCAGTGGGCTCTCGTCCACCTACCGGGACTTGCAAAAACCACGCCACCGCGACGCAGAGCCTGCCCTGAGCGGAGCGAAGGGGCACCTAATTAAACCGCCGGGCCGTTAGCACAAATAGATCACAGGTCACCGAATTGGCCACGCGCCGTAACTTATTAAATTTAAACCCACATTATAACATTAGTAATTCCATCTGAACTTTGCCTTCGCTCAACTTATTTCTAGACAATTTTGTAATAACATGACTAATTTGATTCACCTAGACAATTTTCGTACCCGGCCAATTTCACGCGTGACTCAAGATCAACTTGTGCTAACTCCTTTCATTATATTGGTTCTATTATTTCTCTCAAGTTTGCTGTCAGCGCAAAAAATCACTTTTCCAAAGATTGGGGCTTACTATAGGCTAGAAAATATTGATAGTTTAAGGGCAAATGACCTTGATAGCATTAGAGGTGAGTTGCAGTATTACGAAATTACAATTGATACTATCGAAAACATGAATTTCCCGATTACAATTTACAAGTCTTTTGATAACTGGACAGATGATCACCTTTTCAAGTTCGTCTTTGGAAATAATAATTCTCTAAGTTACACTGAATCAAGTGGTAAGATTAACAAAAGAGATAGTATTTATTATTCTGAATTAATTTATTGTAAAAGAGATGAAAATTATAAACCTTTTCTACTGGATTCATCTGCTAAATTGAGAATAACTATCAGAAATGATGGCCTCTTGATAAACAATAAGTTTTTCAAAAAAGATATAACGCGCCGAATATTCCAAAGATTCACTGGATACTAAAACACTTGTGCTAAAAACGAGTTATATGTAAGGTTGCGTCGTAATACCATGACATCCAACACGTAAGCAAGAGTTTGGCAGCTTGCCACCGCGACACCCGACGCTGCTGCCAAACACATGTTTTTTTGCCTATCCAGCCTCTTCCGGATAGACCTCCAATTGTGAATTTAGCGCTGCAAGTCCATTTCGATCTATACTAATATAACAACCAAAGATTTTTCCCAGATTCTAGTATTTAAAATTTTCTATATTTACTATATGAATGATAAAAAGCAAATGACCCCACGTACACTCAGAAATAGATGCCACTTTGGCGTTTACTCAATCGTTAGTGGCAATTAAACCGAAACCGAGAATTCATTAACAAAGTGAAACAAATACAATTATAAAATTTAAATATAACAAAATGAGAGTTGCGATAGCCCAAATAGAGGCAATAAAAGGAAATATTGAGAAAAATATAGAAAATCATTTAAAGTGGATAAAACAAGCAATTCAGAATAATGCGGAAATGGTGGTTTTTCCTGAGTTGTCATTAACTGGTTACGAACCGGATTTAGCAGAGAGTCTTGCTACCAATCAAGATGATACAAGATTGGATGAGATGCAAAGCCTAAGCGATAAGAACAGAATCACAATTGGAGTTGGATTGCCAACAAGAAAAGAGAAGAATGTATTTGTTAGTATGATTATTTTTCAACCTCATAAGGAGCGAATAACCTATTCAAAACAGTATTTATATCCACCAGAAAAATCGATTTTTACAGCAGGCAAAAATCCGTTGGTTCTTAATTTAGAAACAGAAGTTGTATCCCCTGCAATTTGCTATGAAGCGTCTAATAAGGCACATTGCGAGTATGCAAGCCAAAATAATGCAACAATTTATATAGTAAGTGTTTTAAGTTCTATTGGAGGAATTGATGCTGAACTAAAAAAACTATCTGACATAGCTAAGAATAAAAATATGGTAACATTTATGGCAAATTATGTTGGAAAATCAGGAGGATATGAATGTGCAGGAAAATCATCGGTTTGGAATGAGAAAGGAGAATTAATTGGGCAACTTGGAGACAAAGAAGAAGGTTTAATTATTTTCGATACAAAATCCAAAGAAATAATAACTGCCACTAACAAAGGCTCAAACCCAATTGGGGGTTAAGTGGGGTGCGGAGTTTGGCGTTATTAAGTGTGTTTGTTTTAATTTGATAATTTTGCAGTACTTATTCCCCAACTGGGTTTAGCCTCGAACGTTAGCAACGATTTAATAAATACAAAATATACGCAAAAGCATCTGAAAGAATTGATGGCTATATTAAATGGGATAGTGAATAGGAAACATTTAGCCAGAAAGATGCCGACCCATCTGTAAACCACATCCTGCAAACCGCACATTCCAAATCAAGGAAAGGTTCAAGTTTGCAGGAAGAGGTTTGCAGCCATCCATGCCTGTTTAACAAGACAGAGGACTAAACACAAGAGTTTCCACACATCCTGACAGTTTAAAATTAACCCTACATATAACTCGGTCGGTTTAATTAATTGCCTTTTGCAACCCGAACTACTTTATCTTCGCATTCAAAAGTCTATGAGAGAAATA
>PLLX01000096.1 GCA_003141415.1 Bacteroidales bacterium | reverse complement strand
TTTACCTTTCCCACATGTGAATTTCCGGTCAATTCATCCGCAACTTCATTCAAAACAGGAGCCATCATCCTGCATGGAGCGCACCAGCTTGCCCAGAAATCCACAAGGACCAACTTGTTTTTTGTCTGATGGCTGAAATTTTTATCAGTTAATGTCAGAATGTTATCGTTATCAGCAACAACTGGGATATTTTTCATTCTGGCACGGGCCATCAGATATAATCCACCAAAAATTGTAATCAGAATACCTGTAATTATAATTGTAGTATGCATCTTATATTGTTATTGATTGTTTTTGTTTTACTTTCAATTCGTTAAGATAACCTGAAGCTGCCAGTGCTGCTACAGTTCCATCTCCCACAGCAGTAGTTACCTGCCGGTATCTTTTTACAGTGCTGTCTCCGGCAGCGTATACTCCCTCAATATCCGTGGACATATCATTCTTTACAACAATCTCACCCCATTTGTTTAAATCAACCTTGTCCTTTAAAAATTCAGTATTGGGCAAGTATCCAATAAAAATAAATGTGCCATCAGTTTTAAAATTATAGATCTCACCTGATTTCAGATTTTTTATATCAACACTTTCAAGATTCTCCTTTCCATGAAATGCTATAATTGTTGATTCCATTAAAAAATGGATTTTGGTATTATTCCTTGCTTCTTCAACAGCATTCTCAAATGCCTGGAAATGGTCGAACTGATGAACAATTGTCACCTTCCTCGCATATTTAGTTAGAGAAACCGCTTCTTCGAGAGCAGAATTACCACCACCTACTACCACAATTTCTTTGCCAGTGAAGAAATCACCATCACAAGTGGCACAGTAGGATATACCTTTGCCTTTAAAATTGTCTTCTCCTGCTACGTTAAGAGTGCGGGATCTTCCCCCGGGGGAAAGAATCAGTGCATCTGAAGTCATTACACTTCCGTCGGAAAGGGTCACTGTTTTTATTTCTCCNNGGATAGTTTGCTATTTCGTGAGTCAGAACCAATTGGCCACCAACAGTGCCTTCATTAACAATTAGTGTTTTCATCCTTGCACGCGACAAATAAATTCCTGCTGTAAGACCAGCTGGTCCCGCACCTATAATAATGACATCGTAATGGTTATTTGTGTCCATTTATTCAGGCAGTTACTGCTACAGAAAACTCTTTGTTCAGAATTGTTTTTACCTGGTCATTGATCTGGATGCTGGAAGTAGCTTTAACCACTCTGCCATTTTTATAATAAATTGTAAATGGGATTCCCATGAATCCACGAACTTCAGGTAAGATCCGGATGACATCTGATATGGGATTGTCAAACTCCATATCATAAAACTTTACATGCTTATATTCAGGTTCAAGTTCTTCGGCAATTCCATATACAGGAATACACATCGGGCCCATTCGTCCACATACAATCATTACATTTTCATTTTCACTGATTTCTTTATTATAATCAGAAATTGATTCCAGATGTTTTAAATTAGTGTACAACATGACTTTTTACATTTAAGTTTATTGTACAAAAGTACTGTGCATTGTCTCATAAATTGGCAAATTACGGAAGCAGTACAACAAGTTAACAGTTGATACAGGACAAGTTTTTTATTGATTTAAGTTAACTTTGTACCTTTTAATGGATCAATAAGACATGAAAACCATACTGGAAACTGATAGAGATTTTATTTGTGATATCCAGGCACCATGCTTTCAGATGCTTTTACCGGAAGAGGCAGAAGTTGTCAGGGCAAGCAAAACTCAGGTGCTTTTCCGTAAAGACGATAATCTCACCAAACAGGGCGCATTTGCCTCTTATGTATTGTTTATAATCGACGGTTTTGCTAAACAATATCTTGAAGGTGATGGCATAAAGAACTACAACTTGCGGATTATCAAACCAGGTGAATTTGTCGGACTTTCGGCTGTGTTTTCTGAAAATACTTTTAATTATTCCTCTGTCGCCTTGACTGATTGCCATGTATTCCTAGTTGAAAAGGAAGCTATTGCTAAAGTGGTTAAACAAAACGGAATGTTCGCATTCAATATTATTAAAAGATACTGTGAGCAAAATACTAACCTTCTTAACACTGTTAGGAACCTTATGTACAAACAGATGAATGGACGTATGGCAGATACTTTATTATACCTTGATAGCTTAAAAAACGAAAAAGCCGAAATATTTCAGCTTCTTTCGCGGAAGGATCTCGCAGATTTCGCAGGAATTTCGACGGAAAGTACCGTGAAACTCCTTAAAATGTTTGAAAAGGATGGATTGATTATACTGAATGAGAAGGATATAAGAATTATAAAACAATCTGCACTTTTTGAGATAAGTCGGAGAGGATAATTGTTCAAACGGCTAATTAATTAAGAGCATTTACATGCCATTATAATATGTTATATTTCTTACAATAATACCTGCAATTTCCCCATTATACAATTGAGTTTGTTGTATCCAATTACCTCGTTTATCATATTCATAGGCAAATGTGGGTTTATATACATTTGTATCTTTTGGATAAGACCTTATTGACTCAATTACGTCATTACAAGTATTTCTTTTATACTTTGTAACAGACGAAATATCACCGATACTATTCTTTTCTGTTTGTGAAACAAGCTGTCCATTTAAAAATTCGTCATGAAACGAACTAACAACTTCATCTGCTTTATTAAGAATCGTTCCACCAGATAGTTCTTCACCTGAATATTCGTATTTGCAAATAGTTTCAATTGTACCATTGGGATTAAATGACTTGGTTCCTGCAACTTTGCCCTCCTGAAGAATGTTTATCTGCTTCCCAATCAATTTATCTCCGTAATAATTGTTAATTTCTGTACACACATCGTGTGTATTATATATATACTTAGAAATAAGAACAAGCTTCCCATTTTCATCTACTTCAGAAGATTCCATTAAATTACCTTTCTTATTATAAACATACAATGTGTTATTGCAACTGCCTTTCTCAGCAGCAGGACATACCGCTCCTTCAATCTTATGAACAGTTTTTTGAATTTGCCAGACTTTTCCCTTTAAGTTTGATACTTCAAGGTCAGATTTTAGATTAGATGTTTCAGAACTACATGAGAAAGCAATTACTGCTATTGTTAAAAGACCTGCTAATTGTATCATAATTGTTCGATTTTTTTTAAAAGGAAATTTCTTAGATCTGCATCAAGTTTGCGCATAAAAATATATTAATTATTAATCCCAGATATTAAAAAAACATTAAAGTTGATGTCAAAATCATTGTCTGTAAATCACATTGTTGGAAGCAATTGGACAAATCAGTGGAATTAACCACCGCGGAAAGAATAAATTGATCATCTGTGCACGAAGTAAAGTGCCTATGGTTAAGTAGAGTATACTAATTGTAAACGAGCCAGGTAAATGAGATTAAAAGGTCCGGATTTTGCATTGTACAGTTTTTCTTTATAATCATATGTTACTTTATACACAGGTAGTTCGTAATAAGCATGCATGTTTCAAAAAAAATTGACCACCGCAGATGGTATTAATCTAATAGTTAAATTGATAAATAGTTAAAAAACCCGAACAGCACGCATAGAGAGTGTGGCTAACTTACTGCCGTTGAACTGGAAGCCATTAGAGAAGTTCTGACCCCACGCACTGTTATAATAGTTTTCGCTGGAACTCCAATAGCCTATATTAGCAAAATTGCCAACTACTGTTTTTTGAAGGTACAATAAATTTAGTTCATATTTTGTTGGTAATCGCCAATCGATATACTTTTTGCCTTCTATATTATGGTTCGCAGGATTATTGATATTATTTTGTGCTTCGTACCAAGTAGTTGTTGATGATTGGTCTTGAGTAGCAGCAACTAAACCGTGTGTACCGTCTGCGGTAAGGTAAAACACAATACCGCCGCCGTAACTTTCGCCAATAGTA
The DNA here is from genome assembly GCA_003141415.1 of Bacteroidales bacterium. GTDB lineage: Bacteria > Bacteroidota > Bacteroidia > Bacteroidales > VadinHA17 > LD21. Next base: position 20,214 of record PLLX01000096.1, on the reverse strand, counting down.
TGGTCTCTCGTCTTAGAATAGGTTGTCAGTGTTGTCCATTCTGCATCGGTAGATACATGCCAACCTTTAGGGCATAATTTATTTGTACTAACTGCGTACCAATTGTACAAAGCACCGTATCTGTTTTTATTGGCTGGTTCGTCAATATTATACCAACAGAATGCAGGAGTGCCTAATGTTTCACATGCCTTATCATCTGTGACCAATAGTATGGCTGTGCCATCATTATTCTTTGTAGTTTTCAGATTTTCCGTCATCCAAACCTGTGTGCCAATGGTTACAGTTTTGTAAATATTGCCGTCAATATCTTTAACTGTCTGTGCGTGTAGTCCAGTTAACCCAATGCAAAACAAGGTTACTGCGAATAATATTACATTTTTCTGTCGCATTTTTGTTATCCTTTTAAATTTTATCTTTCGGTTTCATAATTAACTGGTTTAAAGTTATCAAATTTAGACTTAACCAGTGGTCTTAATTCAGAATAGTATTATAGCCTGCAAACAAGGCAGATATTTACTTTTTTGCTTTTATCACAACGAAACTCCCTTTACCAAATCCTTTTATTGGCTGCTCAACCAAACGTACGTAAATATCTATCAATGTTTGGATAATTTCGGAAACTTTAAATTCATTATTTTCAATCATTTTGATTATCTCAGAAACTGAACAAAATGATGCAACACTATAAAATTTGCTGCTATCTTTTTCTCTATCAAGAATTTGTCCTAATTTGCTATGTTTGTCAATAAATGCGATAATTATTTCGCCTTCTTTTCTTAAAATTCTGTAGGCTTCCTTTATAGCTTTGTCTGGATTTTTAATGAAACAAATTGAAGTAATGAATGCTGCAAAATCAAAACTTTCATCAGGAAAAGGAAGGTTTTGAGCAAATCCATTGACGACATTCAAGTTACGCTTTCTTGCTAAATCCAGCATTTTCTCTGAAGGGTCAATGCCAAATTTTATGTCTAATTGTTCAGCAAAAATTCCACTACCAATATCAATTTCAATTCCTTTCTTTCCAATTGGAACTACTTGTCTGATAGCAAGAAGTTCTGATTGAAAGGTGTTTTCATTTTCTTTAAACCACTCTTCATATTCTTCAGTGTAAATGTTGAAAGGGTTCTGATTCATTTCAAAAGGTTAATACTTTATCGCTTCCAATTGTCCACTGAGATAGTTCTTTCATTGTACTCATCTTTGTTCCTACAACAAGTTTCATTTCTTTAATCCCCGGAGCATCTGCACATTACCCGCAAAGTTTTACTTTGCCTTTCTTCAATATTACTGCTTTCAACATTCTTTCAATATCGTAATACCCATTTGGAGTATTCTGATTTGGCAAGGCACATGTTACTGCGTCAGCCATAAGAAACACTCATAATTCTGTATTTTCATAGCCTTTTTGAATCTGCATTGCCAACCGTAAAGTGTTATATGCTTTTTCTGTTCCATAAGGAGCGTCATTTATAAGAATCAGTATTTTTTGCATGAGGTCATTTTATTAATTTTCATTTTCTGTCAAAGGTTAACAGTTGATATACACTAGGTTTTTAAAGTCTTCTGTCCCTTTTTTAACATTGTCAGAGCTTTTTCCGCTCTTAGTTGCCTGGTTGCTTCTTGTTTCGCAGAACCCACCCAATCACAATAACCTTTTTTACAAGAATTGGCTAATGTTTCAAAAAAAGTTTTTACCTGACTGTCATTGTTCAGAAGAACTTGAAGTTCAATGGGAATACCTTTTATATGCTCACCTTTTTCTATCAAAGAATATTTCTTTGCTCAAACAAGTTTCAGTGTGCGGTTATTTTAGTTGTTTTATCAATTTCTTAGATTTTCAGCAGGAGCATTTCCCTGTCTCCTGAACAGGAGGACATTTCATACTTCCATATGAACAATAAACACAACAATCTCCCGGTTTTGGTTTTAGGATCTTTCTGCAATTTGAACATTCATAGAAAAATTGACACGAATCAGTCGGCATGATCTCGTTTTTCTCAAATCCGCATTCAGGACATTTTATTGTGTAGTTTAATTCAATCTTCTTGACCATGGAGGCTAAATAACATCTGTTTCGATAATATAAGATTGGTCCGAAGATAGTATGGCATCAACTATAAACGACTTATTACTGCTTGCAATTTATCAGTCACCTCTTTTGCAATTTCAGTCAATGCCGGGTTTTGTACGGCCATCATGGAGGCAATTGGATTTACAACAGCCACTTCAATGAGGGTTTCCGAAAGTTCCTGTACAATTACATTGCATGGCAACATGGCACCTATTTTATCCTCGACCTGTAGTGCTTTATATGCATAAGCAGGATTACAGGCTCCGAGTATGGTGTATTTCTTATAATCAACGCCTAGCTTCTCTTTGAGTTTTTCATGCATCCGGATTTCTGAAATTACTCCAAAACCTTCAGATTTAAGGACCTCTGTGACTCGATTTATAGCTTCATCAAACGATAGGCTGATTGTCTTGCTGAAATAGTATTCCATGCTAGTAAAATTAGTATTGAATGAGAATTATTCTTAATCTCCATTTCCAAGATCTTTCGGATTTCAAAATTCACAACTTATGCTGGATCAAAGTTATGAAATTAAAATCTGTTTCAATCCGTGTTCAAATAGGCACTGTAGATTAAATGAAGAACTTAATTCAACAATTTAACAAAAAAACACCTCCATTAAATTGATTGATGAAGGTACAAAATGGTTGTTAAGAGAATAAGTAAAATCACTGAAATTTTACTTTTTCTCATCTTGTTGGTTCATATAAAGTTTATAAAATGCCTCTAACTCATTGTGAATCAACAATAACTTGTCGGGGTGAGAAGACTCGAGCATTACATTCATTGCACTTCATTCAAGTGTCCAATACATCTACATTATACCTTATTTTATTGATACTTCAAGATTATTTAATAAATTAGCACAAAAATTATCTCAAATACCTTATTTCATTGATTGTATCATGAAAGCACATAAATAGCGCATAAATATAGTAACTTTGCTGGACCAGTCAATTTATACCATGAAATCTTTTAAAACATCAACGCTTTCAATAAGACAGAATAATGGGCATAAGTACATTTATGTCTATTATAAAGAAAACAATCACGAAATAAGAATTAATACCAGGTTTGAATACGTTAAAAATAAGATGACTTCCGAAAATTTTTACAATTCAAAAATGAAGGACCATGAGAAGTTGAACGGACATATCCAAGAAATTAAATGGGTTGTAGACTCATATATTAATTTAGTAAGTGGACACAGATCCATAAATCAGCGTGAATGTATGCAATCTGTTAAAGAAAATATGTACCATGCATCCCAAGTTCCAGTTGAAACTCTCAGTAAGATAACTGGATTATCTGAGTATTACGCTCAATTTCTTGAAGCAAAAAAATCAAATCCTTTTATTAAACCAATTTCATTAAAAAATTACCAATCATTTAAGAACTTTCTAACCGACTTTCAGAAATATAAAAAACAGAAATACTATTTGCTCAATGTTGATGAGGGATTCATTAATCTGATGATTAATTTTAGTCAAATAGATTTACGAAATGTTAAGGGATATATTAGTAAGGGTTTTTTACAGCAAAATACCCTTAAGAAACGGCTAGATGTGTTTAAAGAGTTTTTGATTTGGCTGGGGGACAAGAAAATAGCAAGTTTTAATACTCATCAATTATTTCCAAAAATAGAAAAAACAAGTAAGGAAATTGTTTATGTGACAAACGATGAAATAAAACAATTAATCGCAACACGTAATAAAATTGAAGGAGACAATAATAAACAAGTGATTGATTCTTTCATATTTAACTGTGAGTGTGGTTTACGTTTTTCAGATTTAAATGATTTATCAAAAGGTGATTTTACTGCGATTCCTGAAGGTTATATTCTAACTAAAGAATTACACAAGCATAGTGAAAGATTTTCGACAGTAAGTCAAATTCCGATAGTTAATCCGATATTAATTGAAATTATTGAAAAATATGATTTCCACTTTGATTTAAAGAGGAGTCAAGTTTATAATAGGACTTTACATAATCTTTTTAAAAAGCATAGTTTATTTACAGAACCAATTAAGACAAAAAGGAAATATATTCAAGGAAGAGTTGAGGAAGATAATGTGCTTAGAAATGAAATGATTACCTGTCATAGCTGCAGACGGTCAATGATAACAAATGCTTTAATGAACGATTATAATACCGCACAAGTTATGCAAATGAGTGGGCATAAGAATTTACAGACATTACAGAAATATACAAATTTTGCAAATAAAGAAATATTGAAAAAGAACATCGAGAAAAAACTAAGTGAAAATAAAAAGTAGTACCTATGCAAAAAATAAGGCACCAGCGCATCGGCCGGCAGCCCTACTGACTTTGTCTCGGCAGCAGGAACAGTCCGGGTGCTACAAAATTTAATAAGTGGGATAAAGTTTTTTCTCATAGACTTTTGGGGCCGATTAAGAAATTGTCCGGGCTGGCGAAGCCAATTAACCAAACCGACCGAGTTGTAAGCAGGCTTTTATTAAAAATTTTGAAGTGGTACTATCTAGTCAAAATATTATCCAATCCAAGAATCAGGATCTGTCTCCCCAAAATGTGTTGTTCATCAAAAAAGTAATTGATCTTCTATTCCTGATTCTTATTATCACTGTGGGACGGGCTGATAGGCTCTTCCCGCATATTTGGATTGAACATTGATATGTATGGTTTGTTTGGTATGCGGGATGTGCCTGGCAGCAGAAGGGACGGTCTGAGAAAGGACGACATGATCCCTGTTTGTTATGTAAATCCCTTTGACATAATGAAAAATTTCTTCGACAATTTTATTAAAAACTTCTCAGTTTTAAAGAATCCCAGTTGCCTATAGATAAATGCTTTAATTAATGGATAAACCTCTTTCATTTATTTGTAATCACACCTTTGAGTATAGCTGGCGTATATAATATTCTTAATAAATCATTTTAGTAATGTTAGTTAAATTTTTACCTGTTTCCTTTTTAGTTGATTTGCACGTTGTTCGCTTGTTTTTTTTATTTCTTTTTCTATTATTCCAATATGAGCAGATACCTGTTTTTTGATACTTGGTGAATCCATTCCTTCTTTTCTTATTCCCTCAGAGTTCTTATAATACTTTTTGGAGGCATTTAATGCATACGTTAAGAAGTTTCTTCTTCCCAAATGAGAGTATCTGTGCAATATTTGTTGTTTATAAATTTTATTAGATTTTGATTTATTACTATAAGCCATCATGACTGTTTTAACAATCCTTCCTTTCAACTTTCTGAAAAAACGAGATAAACTTCCTGGTCTTATATATGTTTTTTGTCCATTAAACTCGAATCCTAAATATTGAAGATTTTTACAATTTCTTTCATCGTTTGAAAGTGAGAAAAATTGATTTGTCTTAGAATCATAACTACGTTTAAAAGATCTGAGACCTCCATTTTTATAAGCTCTGAAATCAATAATCTCTGTTTTTTTATCTTGTATTGTAAGCTTATATTTTTTACTGATGTCCTCAATTACAATATTTTTAATATAATCGGCAGATTCTGTAGGACAAATAATTATAATATCGTCACAATATCTTCTATAAAAAAAATCTAGTTTATGGCTTAGATTAAAAATATATTCATCAAAGTCAATTAAGTAGATATTTGAAAGTAATGCGCTCATTGCTGATCCCTGAGGTATTCCTTTCCAACTCAAAGTATCTTTTTCTTTTTTTTGTTTATTAATTACTATAAGCTTGCGGCTTCTTAGTAAATCGAATTTAGCTTTAAAAGTATTGCCTGCTATTTTATCGGGTATTAAATCAAGAAGGGTCACCCATTTTTCTTTTTCCCTCTTTTTTTTGTCAAGGTTTACGTTAAAATGCTTCAGGATGCTATTCTTATTAACATAGCTATACTTAGTCAAAGATCTAAATATCTTGTATTGATCAATAGGTAGTTCCTTAATCCCTAATATTTTACACCATTTTTCTTTTAGTATTTTATGATCAATACTATCAAAATATCCCTTTATGTCAAGAGCAATGGCTGTACAAGGTCCTATTGTTTTAATTATGTCAAATACCTCTTTTGCAAATTGAATATTGCATTTACCTTCAAGATCAGTTCTGTAAGCTAAAACGACTGGATTAAATTCATGATTCCTAATGTATTCTTGATATTTTTCATTGATAGCAAATGCATAAAAACCATAGATATAGTTATCAAAATGTGATGCAAATGATATTGGTCTTATTTTTGTTTCGAGTCCAAAAGCTTTTTCGTTTTCCTGAAATCGAAATCGAGGAGTTTTTAGTAATATCTTGACCAACGGAAGAAAAGAATATTGAGCAACCTTTTTACCAGATTGGTAACTGATTAAACTCAAAATCTTTTGTTTTTCTTTTGGGAAATTGAAATAAGGATCAAAATGTGGATACTTTTTAAGATTGAAGTTCTCCTCAACTTTTTTAGAATACCTTTCCCAGATCTCAGTTGTGAATAGCATAAAAGTAGTTTCTAATGGGAGCTTGAGCTATGGACATATCAAACTTGATACCGTGTATTTACACGCCCTCCAATCCATCGAGGATTTTCACCTCAATAAGCTCTATCTCCATCCCTTGTCCGATTACATTGACATTATCTTCGTACGGAACTTCTAGTTGCAACTTACGGTTTTCACCCTAATCAACCTATACCCGGAATCACTTTCGAGTTATCAATTACCTTGGAATTACCAAGGGTTAAGAGGGAAGATTGAACAGTAGTAAGATTATGAAAGCTAACAACTTAATATTTATCTTTATACTCTATATGATATATTATCTTATCGGAGTATTATCAGAAGAATTGGCAGAGATTCTGCCATCTTTGGCATGGGTTTTGAGCCTTAACCAAGAAGTTCGTAACTTAAACCTTACACCCTTTAGACTACACTAAAGGCGTTTAATTAAGAACAATAAACATGCCAAATTTTTTTCTGTCAACTTGTCATTATTATGTAAGATTTGATCGTAAAATTAAATTAAAAAGTGTCATTTTTTGAAGTAGACCAATCACTTTACTTGTAAAGTATAAACTAAATATTTTGGGGTTCATACTTTTTTTCTTACATTCTCTTTTATCAACTGACCGAATCCTGTTGGTACTATTTCATGCTTCTGCATCCATTGTAGTGCTTTATCAAATTCATCTTCTGTAAACACATCCGTTTTTCTGCAGCTCCATTCAAAAAAGTCATGTTTAATATTTTCTGCATCAAAGTTCTGTTTCAGAATTACATGGTTGTTCCAAACAGCATATATTGTGGCTACAGCTTCGCAGAATTTTTCACTTGAATTTTTGAGTAGAAAAAATAGCTTATTGAGATGTTCATTTTTATTCCCAAAGTAGTTCTTATAATAACGATCAATATCGTTTGCTTTCTCAAGTGGATAAAACCTGAAATTCCTTTCCTCAAACCATTTATTTTGTTTCAACCTATCCGACACATTATGCATGAATTTATTATCATAGGGGCCTGCAGACTGCCTGTAATAATTCCAAAGTAAATCCTCCCCGACAAAATGTTCTGCCAAGTATTGAATTTTTTGAAATTTAATATGAGTGAAGTTCTTATCGTCTTTAAATAGGGAGACAATCTTCCCACCTAAAACTTGTTTTGCAAATCCTCGCTTTATTTCAGGGATTGACGAATTACTAACTATATAAGAAACTTCAGGCTCCGCTGCAATCATCAATTCTTTGTCTTTAAAGTTCAAGTCCCCTCTGAAGGCCCTTTGGCTCAAACTTCCATACAAATTTTCAAGCTCCAGTAAGCTTTGAAGATAATGGATTTTTAGAGCTTCTGTTTTTTCTACGATTTGGGCGAAACTTGATTGGAGGGAGAGATTTGGAAGATTAATTGGTAAATCGTTTATTTTGGTAAGTGTTAATCTTTGAATTGCGCCGCCAGCCATTCCTAACAGAATTCTAGACTTAACTATTGGATTATTTAACCATGCGCATAAGTATTCAGAATTGCAAACTGTTTTATTGGGCTTCAAGAGTGCAAGACTCGATAACATACTAAATTCAAAGTTATATTTATTAATTGCTGCGTAGCCAGTTGTTGCCCCATCTTTGATGTATAGAACGTCGCCTTTTTTTGGATCACATCTTTTGTAAATATCTTTATGGTCTTGTTCTGAAATAAACCAAGGGTTGCTAAAAAAATCAATTTTATTTTCCCTTACATGTTTTGCTGTAACATATGGAATACCTTCTTTTTTAATTGGCGGTGAAAAGTGTGTTCCGTCTGTAATTCTATTACAAACATCTTTCAATTTTCTTTTCTCCCAACCCTTTTCATTCCTCACAGTATCCCCAAACATCTCCGAAAACGTGCTTTTCAAATATTCATCCAGCAGACGGATGCTTTCTTTACGTTGCGATATGAGGTTTTCGGCTTTGGTTAAGATATTGGCGATGTGGAGTTGATCGGTAAGGGGAGGCAACGGAACAAGAAAATCCTTTACATATTTCTGATTAATGTGGGGTTGGGCACCACCCCAAGTTTTTCGCAATATCTTTTCTCTTTGGCTTTTTAGGAAATAATAAAGAAACCTAGGACTATGTTTTTCCGAAGGCAAAATTCCGGTTACTGATTGATTTGCACAAGCACCAATATTTAAAATTGCTGTGACACCGGTTGTTGCACCAGTTAATGCAATCAAAACAGTAGCTGGAGGCATCATTCTAGCGGAGGAGTTTCTTAATCCAAGTTCTGTTATGAAATTGGAGGCTTCGTTTATTTCTCCTTTATTTAGATCACCTGAATTTAGCCAAGGTAAAGTACCTTTTTCCCAATACTTCCTTTCTGTTGTTGATGGTGTACCACCAGTAACTACATTAGTAAATGAACTTATTTTGACTTCTTTCCACTTCATTACATCAACACTTTTAATTCATCCAACCCCTTTTTAATATCGTCTTCTATATTTTCCATCTTAACAAAAATCACATGAGGTTTTTCATAAACTAGCTCGTCATAAACTTCTTCCTTGTATTTACTTATACTCAGGTCATAATCGTTGGCTTCAATTTCTTCTTTAAGCACAAAAAAGTGGCTGGCTTTTCTATCGGTTTCTTTTTCAAGATTGCGTTTTTTATATCGTTCTACAATATCCTGCAAATCGCTATTTGAAATCTTATTTCGTTTATCATCTAAGCTATAACCATCATTCTGCATATCGTAGAACCAGACTTGATTAGTTTCTCCTCCTTTGGTAAAGAGTAAAATGGCAGTACTTACTCCGGCATAAGGCTTAAATACTCCACTGGGCATTGCTATTACTGCTTTCAATTCCGCTTTTTCAATAAGCATTTTACGAAGTGTCTTAAAAGCATTTCCACTGCCAAATAAAACTCCCTGCGGAACAATTACCGCAGCGGTTCCGCCCATTTTCAGCATATTAAAAATTCGCTCCACAAACAGTAATTCAGTTTTGGTGGTGGGAAGTTTCAATCCTTCATTAATGTCGCCTTTGTCAATACTGCCTGTAAATGGCGGGTTTGCCATTACAATGTCGTACAGGTTGTCTTCGTTATAGGTTTTGCTCAGCGTATCTTTATAATCTATTTTGGGTTCGTCAATACCGTGCATCATCATGTTCATCAATCCCAGACGGACCATGGTGGTATCAATATCATAGCCGGTAAAGCTATCATCAAGAATAGATTTTACTTTCTGTGTAAGACCAGCGCTGATAGCAGCACGTTCGAAACCATCTTCATCTTTACTGAGTTTATCGGAATCTTTTTTTCGCACCAGATCAGTGAGAATATATTGATACGCCCCTAATAAAAAACCACCTGTTCCACAAGCCGGATCAGCTATGCGTTGACCCAACTGTGGAGCAACCAAATCAGCCATCAGTTTAATAATATGCCGCGGTGTTCTGAACTGTCCGTTTTTACCAGATGAGGCAATTTCACTAAGCAGCATCTCATAAACATCTCCCTGTATATCCTGAAAAGCATGACCCCCTTCGGTAGAATCCTTTTCAATTTCCTTAAAAATATCTTCTACAATGTTGATAGCTGAAACTAGCAGGCTCGCTTTTGGCATTATAAACACTGCGTTCGCCATATGTTTTGTGAATGGAGATGTTGTTCCGTTCAGGTCTTTTAAGAACGGAAAAACCTTCATTTGCACATGCAGAAGCATTACATTTGCCGGTTGGTGTTTAAAGACACTCCACCGCAATTCGTTTTTATCAATGCTTTCATTGCTTCCCGGAACAATATATTTGCCTTTGAAACGTGAAGTGTATTTTTCACCTGTAAACTCTGCATCTCTTTCCCGTTTGGCTTCGAGATCGTCCAAACGCTTCATGAAAAGAAGGTAAGTTATTTGCTCAATGGCAGTCAAAGGATTGGCAATACCTCCTTCCCAGAAATTCTGCCAGAGCTTTTCAATGAGTGATTTTAATGTGGAATTATTCCGGAGCATTATTTTCTAAATATGTAATTTAAATATTATTATACCAATAATTATGGCAATACCGAAGCTCAGTAAGGTCCCGACTAATACATATTCGGTTTTTGAGGATTTCTCGCCTTCATACCGAAGAATTGACTTCCCGGCAATAATAAATCCGATTGCTTCATATTGTCCAATAAGTAAAAGTGTTAAAGTTAGTACTCGTTCGATATTGCCTATCAATTTGCCCGCATTCAATAAGTCTTCTTTTGGTTTATTAATTATCTTAAGTTTGTAAATGCTAAATATTTCTCTTATAAGGATATTAGCTGGTTTTAAACAAACCAGATATCCTAATATTATTAACAGGTGATGATTTGATATCCGGATAGAGACATATGGATTTATATCCAAGAGACAATTAAAAATTAAAATTGAAATGGCAAGAGTCCCAATATGTATAAATTGATCAATAAAAAAGATGATTTTTTTGAAAGGTTTAATTCTACGGATTTTAAAATCTCCGATTCCGATCTTAAAGCCATCAACTACAAAATGAACAAGGGAAATAATTAATGAGAAGAGAAAGAAGTTCCATTGAAATGAGAGTCCATAGGATAATATAAAGACTATTAAGACATGCCAATACAATATTTTTGACCGAAATCCATATCTTCTTTTGTGTCGTGTCCATAAATCAGTCTGAAAAATAAAATCAGCCAATATCTGGGCTATCAGTTGCAAAATAAATAGCTTGCATAAATCCATAACTATTCTTTTTTAGATTTTATTATATACTCAAATCTTAGAGCAGCTTTTTCAATTGCGGTCCAACCAGCACTTGTGGATTGCTCATTTATAGTTGGTTGTTTTTTCTTAAGCTTTTTTACTATTGATTCTTCACTATACCCAATAAGCTTCAAATATAAAACCTCGCATTGCTTTTGAGTATTTTTACTTATCAAAACATCTATTAAGGCTAAAAGAGGTTGAATCTCTTTGTCAAGGTTATCATTATTCGATTTGATGAACAGGGTGTTCTTTATTGTTACTTTCTCTTTATTATGAGTTTTATCCTCATTTATAATTCTTCCGGAGAAATAAATTGCTTCTCCATCAATAATCCCGTTTTTTAAATCAAGCCGGCTTAATTCCCCAATTCCAATTGCTAACCGAATGCCATACGTTTTAAATAATTTAAGTCTTCCACTCTCATTAGAATTGACATCATCAGCCGATATCTCTATTGATTTAACAAAACTTTTTATTGCCAGAGCTACACGGAATACATCAGCAATTTCCTGAACATAACATTCAATATAGTCACCTTTAAGTACTCGACCGTAAACACCATATTTCTTCTTTAATTCTTTGATCAAACTGTTAAGATTTGCTTCAATTTTCGTTTTCCCATGTTCATTTAAACTGGTAGAAGCAATGATATCACCTGAAATAACCGCATGATTCATAATAGGAGCATTTTATTCAAATATACTATTAATATCGGCATAATCACCTATAAAGTGCTTTTATAGGTTAATTACCCTATATGTCATCTTTATCGGTATTAGCACCTATATCTATCATTTTCCTGATATCGGGAAAATGATCAAAAGCAGGTCTCTTTTCATGCTGCCAGTACTTTTTGTGTCAAATTTAAAATTTCATTAATCTCTTTAGTATTAAAAATTCCCCTGATACCTTCGGGATGAATCATTGTGAAAGGAGACTCAATCAGGTTTCGTTTACTTACTTCACCTTTTTCCATTACAAAATTCTTAAGCAGATCAAGAAATTGTAACTGCCGGCTTGTAAGGTAGTTGTGGCTGCTTTCAAAATCATCAAAAGCTTTAGTAACAGTTACTGCAAATGTCTCGAGATGTTCAATTCCAAGGATGTGTCGGATGAATTGTAGCAATTCTGCTTTCCGGTTATCATAAACTTTGCGAAGTAAGTCTATTGTAATATGCGGATGCTCATTATGAAGCTCTTCTGCTAACTGTTCAGCTTCTTCGTTTGTAATTACCATTCCTTGCTTCAGTTTTTGAAGAATCGGACTGTTCGAAACCAAAGCATTTATTTTCTGCTCTACCAATTCACGATATTTGGCAACACTTAAGGCCTCGTGTTGCGGGCCAAATTCAATAAATTCTTTTTCGCTGACAATGTCTTTAAAGTTAAATTTAGCAGGGCCAAGTGGAATAACCGCTTCACGAAATTTCATAAGAGGTGCAATTTTCTGGATCAGTTCGTCAAATTTTTCTTCAGTGATGGTTGCCCAAAAATGATTTGTCTGGGCATTTCTTATCAACGGTTCTTCTTTCGCAACAATATTCACACTCAATGGCAATTCTCCGATTTCTTCAATTATGCTGTCCCTGAGAGTTTCATATTTATCTTTTTCATTTGCCAAGTGAGCCAGAGAAACCTCAACAATGTCTTTTTCAAAACGCATTGCCTTATAGTCAGCATCTGAAACCGTTCTGAATAACGGTTTCACAACTGTTCTCAGAAATTCCAGCTTGTCACCGGATAGATGATTCCAGAAATTCTCATCTTCAAATCTTTGCAATTCATACTTAGCTTCCATAATCACCACAGAGTTTTGAGGCAGAGTGTCAATCTGAAGTTTAAGTTTCTGAGTTTCTTTTCCGGTTATTTCTGTGCGGCTTAATTCTATTGCCTTTTCGATTTTTTCAAGGCGAACTCCGAATAACCTTACCGGTAAAGGAATCTGGGGTTTTAATTCTTTTCCTCTCGGATTGAGTTTGAAGTATTCAAAATTATCCCAGCAGTCGAGAATCAGAAATTCATCTTTTTCAGTACACCAGGGTTTTATTTTCTCACTTTCCAATAAACGGGTACCTCTGCCAATCATCTGCCAGAACTTGGTGTATGAGTAAACAGGTTTTGCAAATACGAGATTCGTTAATTCCCGTATGTCAATACCGGTGTCGAGCATATCGACACTTAAAGCCACACGCGGCAGGTCATTATTTTTAAACTGACTAAGAAGTCCACCCAGACCATACACCCTTGGATCTTCGCTGACAATAACTTTTGCCAGTTCCCCTTTGTATTCCGGATAAAGTGAATCGAATATCTCCTCCATTCGTCGGGCATGTGCTTTACTGATACAGAAGAATATTGTTTTTCCGGGTAATACACCGTTGGAATCTTTTATCGATTCATCCATAAACTCACGGACTATCAATGCATTTGTTCCACGGTTAATTACTTTCTTTTCAATTTCTGTTCCCTCGTAATTAATTTCTTCTATTTCTTTTCCTTCAAGAATCAGCTTCTGCTGGTCTTCCAGAGAAATGGTCCGCTTGCTTATTCCTTCGTCCTGAAATTTCGTTTTGATTTTCATTACCTGAAAGTTGCACAGGTATGGAGGAATGTGATTTATTGCTTCCTCGTAGGAATAAGCAAATGTTGGTACCCCATCTTCGCACTCAAACAGCTGGAATGTGTTATGATCAATTACATCAGTAGGAGTAGCTGTCAAGCCTAAAGTGATTGTGTTGAAGTAGTCAAGTATTTCCTGATAGGTGTTATAAATACTACGGTGGCTTTCGTCCACAACAACCAAATCAAAGAAGTGTGGTGAAAGAGAATTTTGTTCATCACGAATTATATTCAACATTGTCGGATAAGTAGAAACATAAATCCGCCTGTCGGTAGCAATTTCTTTTTCATTTGGTTTCGGCCATCTCAGTTCATTAGGAAGATACTCTTTAAATGCATCAAGAGTCTGGTCTCTTAACGCAATCCTATCAACCAAAAACAATACTCTCTCAGCCCAACCTGCTCTCATTAAAGCATCCACCAGGGCAATGCAAATTCTTGTCTTACCTGTACCGGTAGCCATTACCAATAAGAACGTGCGTTTTCGTTTTTCAATGGCTTCCATTACTGCACGGATTGAACGGATCTGATAGTCTCTGCCCGCAATCTTAGTATTTATTAATTCTCCTGCTAAACTTTTTCTTGTTTTTCTGATATATAAGTAACGTTCGAGATCGTCACGGGAGGGGAAGCCGTAGACCTTTTTGGGAGGATAATTTTCTAAATCCCAGAAATTAATATCATGACCGTTGGTGTAAAAGCAGAAAGGGAGTTCTCCACCTTGTGTTGCAAGAATGTTATTGCAGTACTGTTTTGCCTGTTCCCGGCCAATTGCCGCGTCGACAGAAGTTTTCTTAGCTTCGACCACTGCAAGAGGTTTCCCATCTTTCCCTAACAGAACATAATCACTGTATTGGTGTCCTGCGTAAGGAGTTGGAGCCTCCAAAACAAGATTTGAATCAACAATAATATCAAACTCTTCTAGAACCTGAGTCCGGTCAGCGACATTCCATCCGGCTTTTTTCAACCGGTTATCGATGATTTCTTTGCGGGTCAGGTTTTCGGTTTTCAAAAGGAAGTTTATTTAAAGTTTAAAAGTAGTATTTTTATGGCAGTCACGTTGCCATAAAGCTTCTCATTTGTGTGATTTGGATTCAGAAAAAAATCAGGGAGTTGGAGGAAAGTTGTATGAACAATGGATGGTGATTCCGGAATGTCAGTTGTTCTTTCTTCTTAACCAGTTAATTGCACCGTCAGTTTAATTCCAGACCTTTTTAGCAAGAGAATCATAAATTACTGCTCCGATCAGTTTAGTGTTTTCCATATACGAAACTCTGTTATCAGGAGTAAAAAAAATTAAAACCGGAACGATATATTCATTTTTTCTTGATGTAACAACAGCATATTTTTTTTAAATAAGCTTTTTCAATTCATTTACAATTTCGACTAAACTATAAGCAGTTGTATTTAATGCAACTTTATCAGCAAGTGTTGGGCTATAAGATAGAACCTCGTCTCTTGTAACATTATGCCAAATAGGTAGAATCACCTTAACTCCGTTCATTTCTCTTGCTACTAGTCCGTTTAACTCATATTCTGGCCAATTCTTTCTAAAGAAATCTCTCGATAAAACAACTATACCATATTTAGACAATTTCAATCCTTCATCGATTTTTTTCCTGAGGCTATCTCCGATTGTTAATTGAAATTCATCGTACCAAACATTGAGGCCATTTTTTATTAGCAATTCTGCTAAAGGTCTTACAAAACTCTCTTTGTCTTCAGAAGCATGAGATATAAAAAAATCATGTTTCTTAACCTCTTTATTTTGTAGAAGTTTATTTGCAGAGTAATTCTGTTGAATCAAGGTATTAAGGATTTGTTTCTGATTTGAGATATCTGATTGTAGTTTTCTTTGAAAATCTTCTTGTTCTTTCTTTTGTTTATCTCTTTCACGAATTTCTTCTCTATGCAATTCCTGCTTTTTACTAGAGAGTTCACTTGTTTTAGATGCAACCTTCTTATGATAATCAGCTTTAGTAGTTTGAATTCTTAAAATGTCACTTTGATAACCTTGAATTTGTCGCTGTTTGCTTTGCAGAGTAGTTATGGAAGTCGAACTCGATATAGACCTACTTGTCGAATCTATTTGTTTTTGCTTATCAAGTTCTTTTCTTGTTTCATCGGAAATTTTTCTTTGTAAATCTGCAATATCTTTTTCAAGTCTTGCAACTTGGTCATAATAATAATTTATACTCATATTCTTTTCTTTTACAGAATAGATTATCTATTTTCTTTTTGGACCAGTCCCATCTGTTTTTCTTTTTTTTCTTTTTGAAGATGGAGGATAGTTGTCAGAATGTATATATGACCCAGATCTGCCAGTCTTAGCATTTCTACATGATACAAATCTGCCAGTTTTGGCGTCTCTACATATAATGGATTTGCCTTTTTTAGGAGTATTTTTTGACATAGTAATTTAATTCTTAATGGTCAATTTATCAAAGAGATAGGTAAAAATCAAGATATATCCGAGTAATAAGCAAACGACCTTTGAAGCAAACAATATCCAGGTTGGTAGGTTCATGATTGGATTAGCTTGCATTGGAGGATCAGGGTTCTTCTTCTTTGCTTTTTTCTCCTTTGTTCTAAAGAATATTGCCCAAGCAACAGTTTTATAAATGTATTGAAGGATGTCAAAAGTCAAGGTGAAAACGAAAAAAATCAAAGGGGGAATTAGTCCCTCACAGATAATCTTATCTGACGAATCGGGTTGTCGGAATATCCATATTATTGCTATTCCAGCAAGAGCCATTTGACGAGTCAGATCACTTACCTTAGATGATGCTTCCTCGTAGGTTAGTTTGTAATCGCTTAGTTTATTCACTTCTTGATTTTTGATCCTGTTCCATTAGTTGGCTTTTGTGCTTTTCTGACAGTCTTTGGGAGTATGACTTTAGCTCCTTCCTTTATTATAGGTTTAGCAGTCTTTTTGGAGTAGAAGGCTTAATCACAATCTTTTCGCTCATTATTTTAGGATTTTAAGTTATTATTATCAAAACAAAATTAAGAAATTGACGATTTTAATGAAAAGGAAAGCTAAGTAATTAAGAGCCTTAGATTAGTATCAATAGTTTGATAGAACCTAGAATTCCGGTAATTATTTTTATCCATTGTTATGTGCTTTTTCATCTAGTTGAAATGTGACTAACCCAATTGGTTTCCAAAGCTCAATTATTTCACCCACCTCGATTTCAAAGGGTTCATAATCTGTGTTTTCAGAAGTAAGAGTCAGTCTATCATTTTTTCTTGAAACTCTTTTGTAAAGAATACCGTCTGATTTTGTAATAATTATATATGTTGCTAAATCTTTAATGACTCTCCAATTATCAATATATTCTGAAATTATGTAATCATTTGGTTTTACAATAGGTACCATACTATCTCCCGCTATTTGAAAAACTCTATATGTTCCAAATCTTTTAATCTCATTAAAGGGTAAATTAAATTTTGGAAGTTCCTGTATGTATGAAGGTTGAACAACCCCTGTAGAATAACCAGCTCTTGCAGATATAGGTACTAATGAAATTAATTCTCTATCCAAATCTTTTTCAGATACAACTATTTGATGTGTTCTAATATGTTTACCTAATTCGTCTAGATTCTTATTAATATTTAATATTTCAGGATCTTGACCTGTTACGTTTGTATTTATTAAATTATTCATAGAAATTTTAAAGAATTGAGATATATCATGTAGTATCGAGGCCCTAGGTTCAGTTCTTGATTCCTCAATAGCCCCCAATAATGATCGTTTTATACCCAATTTAGTTGCGAGTTGGTTTTGTGTAAGATTATGTAATGTTCTTAGATACTTGATGTTTGAAGATAGATAGTTCATGTAATGCTAAATATTTAGTAAATATGCTTATAGATGCTAAATATATATTATATTTGCTAAGTTAATTATTTTAATTGGTTTTTAATTAAAAAAATGAATTATGAGTAAAACATCAACACGAGTTAGGGATGCAAAAACAGGACTTTTTGTCCCTAATAAAGAGGCTGTTAAACGTCCAGAATCTACAGTTAAAGAAAAAATTATGGTTGGGCCAACAAAAAAAAGAAAATAAGGTAGGATCTTTTTCTTCTATATTTTTTTGATTATTGGATCATCTGTTATTTTGGTTGATTCGCGTTATATGTGAATTATCCTATGTTTATTGTGGACCTTGGTCATAAACAATAGCACATAAATTTCTTATAGAGTAGGTTTTAAGTTGAACAATCTAGATCGTACTAAAATTTAAACATTGTTCTTTTTGAAAGTTCTATGTGTCAGTGTTAGAATCTTAAAGTTTCAGAATCATTGGCAAAAAGTAGTCCCGGGTCGGCAAAAAAGCATGTGTTTGGCAGTGAAAGGACGGTTGCAGGGATGGACTGCCAAACACTTGCTTGCGCGTTGGATATCATGGTATTACGGAACAAACCTTATATATAACTCGTTTATTTCGTTATTAAAAATGCATTTTAAAATCAAACGCTTGTTAGATAGCAGTATGTTCATTTTTTATATCTTAAAAACGCTTTTCTCAGGATAATTAGGTTGATCTTCTTACAGCTCTGTCCCGTCAGTCCCAGAAGCATTTCACCAACAATCCGTTGCATTCTCAATGTTTAAAGGCTTTTGTCCGACTCTTCACAATCTATATGAAAGTTAAACAAAAAAACAATTGACTTTAGAATAATTACATGGGAATTCTACATTGGTGGATATCAGCCGGCGCAAAATGGCTTAAGGATCGGAAAGGAAGAGTATTATCCTATGAAGATATTCAGCACTACCAAAAGATCATTGTTGCCCTGGCTGAGACTGACAGATTGATGAAAGAGATTGATAAGATTGAAATATAAAATTAGTACAACTCTTGCCGGTCCACTTTAATTGTCAATTAATGAATGAGAGATAATTCAATTCAAGGTTGCCCGCTTTAAACAGCAAATCCCGGATTTCTCCAGGACTTATCGCTGCATGGTGATGTGCTTTTCATGGCACAGTCCGAGTTAGCCATAGGTTTATTTATTTTTCGTCCATCAAATTAATTAGGGGCTCAAATCCATTTATAGCTATTGTGTGTTGTTTGATAAAGTACTCTGCCAAATCTTCTTTTTCTGACTGGAGTTTTTTTAATTCTGCTTCATTACCAAAGAGATCCTGATAGTTCTCAAAATAGTCAGTCTCTATTGAGTTATAATGGACTATGTTTTTTCTCATCTTATTTAAACCTTGATATTCCTTATTCTTGAAATCAAGGAACCATTGGAAGTTTTTTGAATTCTTAAAAGGTTGTGGAAACTGATCAATTACTGTAGAAAAATAAATATTGTTTTTTTGGAGTGTAGGTAAAAATACCTCAGCTAGAACATCTCCAATTTGATCCCAATAATTATAGAATAATTCAAATAGAATGCCTGCAGACAACAAATATTGCTTATCATAGATTGTTGGGAAATATCTAAAATATTTTTTGCCGTTTATTAGTGTTGAATCAGAAAGGAAATCAGTTATGTAGGGTTTTAAAATTAAAAGGTGGGTAGAATAAAATCTAGTGTCTTGTGATATTCTTCCCAGATTATTGAACATGTAAAAGTCTTTTGTTAAAATCTGTTTTTTGCGTGCTACACTGGTAAAGAGTTCTATAGGAGTCTTTCCATTTATTAAGAAATCATCATCAACAAGAGATGGGATATTAAGATCCTTGTACTTATTATAGATTAAGTCAAAATATTCGTTCAATATTAATTGATTTTTATCTAAAAAAGAGAAGCTAAAAAGTTCTGTATCAGGATTAAAAACACAATTAACATGAGTTTCAAAATGTTTACTTGTTTTAAATATAATGCCAGTATTCTTTTGCTCAAATATTAAAGTAGCGTCTGCTTGAAAGTTAAGATCCAATTCGTGTGTAAATCGAGCCGGAGATTTTAACTCAGTAATCTTTTCTCCAGTGAAAGCTTTAGAAGTTGTATAAACAGTTAGACTATTATATTCAAATGGGATTATATCTTGAATTAAATATTTGTATTTCGTACCCAAATCGAGTTTAAAATGCCTTATGATTGTTTCTTTGATAAAATTAATGTAATCAGGATTCATGTATTGTGTTTATTTAGGTTAGGGTGCAACTTATGGCTAACGGGAGTTTGTCTAATAACTATTCAGGATTTTCAATTTAAGCCAGATATAAAATTTCTTTTCTCGCCACAGCGGTTTAATTGAGTTGCCGTGCAAGTTTTCCTCTATGTCTCCAGATTTATGTCATTTGTTAATGAAAACAAAGATATGAGTTGCCGTCCGTGTCAGGCCCTATGTTTGTAAA
>PLLX01000189.1 GCA_003141415.1 Bacteroidales bacterium | reverse complement strand
ATTAATAAGCTTACACTCTTCGGTTTTGTTCTTGCAATAGGTATTGTTGTGGATGATGCAATTATTGTAGTTGAGGCTGTTCAGCGTTATATGGAAGAGCAGCACCTCACTCCAAAAGAAGCTGCCCACAAAGCTATGGCAGATATATCGGGACCGGTTGTTGCGATTGCACTTGTTCTTGCAGCCGTTTTTGTCCCGGCCGGTTTTTTACCGGGCATTGTCGGCCGGCTTTATCAGCAATTTGCTATTACAATAGCCATTTCAGTTCTCATATCTGCATTTATTGCACTGTCTCTGACACCTGCCCTATGTTCCTTGTTTCTTAAACCCCATGAGTTAAATCAATCCTCAAGAGGACTTAACTATTTATTCTTTCATTTTAATAAATGGTTCTATAAGAGAACGGAGGGATATACCAAGAACGTCCGGACAGCAATTAAAAATTCCCGTTATATTGTCATTTTTCTGATCCTGATAATTTTTGGGGCTTATGTTATGATAATTAAAAAACCAACGGGTTTCATTCCGTTAGAGGATGAAGGCCGCGTGTATATAACATTTGAACTGCCTGAAGCTTCTTCCACTTCGCGTACTGTGGAAGTTCTGAAGAAAATAATGGATGTTCTGGGCGAGACAAAGGGTATAGATCATTATTCTGCTATATCCGGGCTGAATGTCGTTTCCGGCGCCACCAAGACCAACAGTGGAACCATATTCTGCCAGTTGAAACCATGGGATGAACGCAAAAATAAATCTGAACAGATTTTTGCGTTAATATCTCAGTTGCAGTCAAAATTCACTGCAATAAAGGAGGCCAATATTATTGTTATTGCTCCTCCCGCTATCCCGGGACTAGGTGCGACTGGCGGATTCACATTTGAGCTTCAGCAACGTGAAAGCAATGATGACATAAAAACTTTCGAACGAAATGTTAATGCATTCATGGCAGCTGCCAACAAACGTCCTGAAATTGCACGCGCTATTACTTTTTTCAATGCCCGCACTCCTAACTATCAGCTCACTGTTGACCGTGAAAAATGCAAAAAAATGGGTGTTAGCCTTGATGAAGTTTTTAATACAATTCAGACCTTTCTCGGCAGCGCCTATATAAATGACTTCACTATATATAACAGGAATTTCCATGTAATTGCCCAGGCAGATACTCTGTTCAGGAATGATATTGTTGATATGGATAAGTACTATGTCCGTAATCAGCAGGGCAATATGCTGCCCTTAAGCTCTGTGATGAGTTCCAAAGTTACTGAGAGCGCTTCTATGCTTTCTCATTATAATCTTTACAGGATGGCTGAATTTGTCGGTGATGCAAAAGCCGGCTATAGCACAGGGCAGGCTCTAAAGGCGTTGCAGGAAACCGCACAGCAAGTGCTGCCAAAAGGTTATGGGTATGAATTCTCTGGGTTGAGCCGGGAAGAATTGAAAGCAGGTAATACTTCTACTTATATTTTTATCCTCTCATTACTATTCGTCTTCCTTTTCCTTTCTGCATTATATGAAAGCTGGACCGTCCCTTTCACTATTCTGCTCGGAGTTCCCCTGGCTGCCTTTGGAGCCATATTGGCACTGACATGTTCTAAATCTCTGACAAATAATGTTTATGCACAAATTGGTTTAATAACCCTGATAGGACTTGCAGCTAAAAACTCTATTCTTATTGTAGAATTTGCCAAGGAGCGTGTCGACAGGGGTGTTGAAATTGTTGCAGCCACTATTGAAGCTGTTCGCTTGCGTTTGCGTCCTATATTGATGACATCATTTGCTTTTATCTTTGGAGTTTCTCCTTTGGTATTTGCAACGGGGGCAGGTGCCATTGCTCGTCAGACAATTGGTTTGTCAGTATTGGGGGGTATGCTCGCTGCCACTGCATTAGGTATCTTCATAATACCGGTATTGTTTATCTTAATAATTCGTCTCACTTATGGTAAGCAAAAACTCGCCGATCTTCAGACAAAACATAAGTCATCTCCCGATACACCTGAACAAAAAGAACAACAAGATTAATCAATGGCATGAAATATGCAGGAGATAAAGCAAGATCCGGGGAATGATTAAAGTAACCCGGGAAAAAATCCTATATTGGTTAAATATCAGTAGAAGCCGGGAAAGAGCGTCAAGTATAACTTAATTTATGACAAATCTGAATTATTAAAGAAATCCAGGTATATGTTGTGTTTTAAATTCATACTTTATATCAACCACTTTGGTTGAATAAATCAATATTTTCGAACAAAATGATAAAAGATTTTCAACTTTACTCACATTCTTAAAATTTCTTGGAAAATATTTATTATTTTTGATCGTGAAATTCTTTGCTAAAACAACAATTTGCACATGAATTGCATTATAGTTGACGACGATATATTAACCTGCAAAATTCTGGAAGGGTATGTGAGCAAATCCACATCTCTTAATTTGATTGGTACGTTCAGTGATTCATTGGCGGCAAGGGATGTTTTAACAAAACGACAGGATATTGACCTGGTTATTCTCGATATCCAGATGCCCGAAATGAATGGTTTTGATTTTATCCGAAGCCTTGACTTCCCCCCTAATATAATAATAGTTTCATCTGCTGAAGAATTTGCTCTGAAAGCATTCGACTTCAACGTTGTCGACTACCTGCTTAAACCTGTAACATATGGACGTTTCTGTAAAGCTATCGATAAGACGATAAGATATTTTGCACGCAAAGAGGTCACAAACAGTGGCGATGAGGAAATATTCATAAAAAAGGGATCATCACTCGTAAAACTGAAACTCACGGAGATTATATTTATCGAAGCTCTTGAAAATTATGTTACCCTGAACACCAATGATGACAAATTTACTATTCATTTTACAATGAAAGCTATAGAGAACCAATTGCCTTCAGGTGTTTTTATCAGGGTTCACAGGTCATTCATAATTAACAAGAGTATGATCCAGACCATCAAAGAGAATACTCTCGACCTTATCGTCGGAGGTGCCGTGAAAAGCATTCCGGTCGGGAAATCATTCAGAGACTCTCTTCTGAATGATATTAATGTGATGGCCCGATAATCACATAAACTTCTCATGCTTACCAATCGTCAACTGTTCCTGCAGCACCTGGGACAAACTTCGGTGACACCAATGATGCTTGAAATTGTCAGGGCAAAAGGTATTTATATGTATGGACCCAATGGTAAAAAGTATATTGATCTTATATCTGGCGTTTCGGTAAGCAATACAGGTCATTGTCATCCAAAAGTAGTTGAAGCAGTTAAAAACCAGGTCGATCTGTATATGCACCTGATGGTTTATGGTGAATATATTCAAAACCCCCAGGTTAAATATGCAGAACGCCTTGCAGGAATACTTCCACCTGCTCTGAACTCCTGTTATTTTGTGAATTCAGGTAGCGAAGCAGTCGAGGGTGGTCTGAAACTTGCCAAAAGATACACGGGAAAGAGCCGCATAATATCGTTTAAAAATTCATATCATGGTAGTACTCATGGCGCCTTAAGTATACAGGGAAGTGAGTTATACAGGAATGCGTTCAGACCTCTGTTACCCGATACTTTCCAGATTGGTTTTAACGATGAAAAATCACTGGATTTCATTAACAATAACACTGCCTGCGTTATTGTTGAGCCAGTACAGGGTGAAGCCGGTATCATTTATCCGGAGAATAATTTCCTTAGAAAAATAAGAAACAAGTGTGACTCAACCGCTACTTTATTGATATTTGATGAGATACAGACAGGTTTTGGACGGTTAGGTAAAATGTTCGCTATCGAAAGGTTCGGTGTCGTGCCCGATATTCTTCTTCTTGCTAAAGCCCTCGGAGGTGGAATGCCACTTGGAGCATTCATCTCTTCCGGAAAGATCATGTCGGCACTTGTCACAAATCCTTCACTCGGTCACATTACAACGTTCGGCGGACATCCTGTTTGTTGTGCAGCAGGACTGGCATCGCTTAATGTAATAATTGATGAGAAGCTGGCAGAGAGTTGCAATGCCAAGTCAGCACTTTTTAAAAAGGAACTAATTCATCCTTTGATCTCGGAGGTGAGGGGAGAGGGTCTTATGCTTGCAGTTCAGCTTTCTGATCCGTCATACATTCCATATATTATTGCCCATGCTCCTGATTATGGACTTGTTCTTGATTATTTTCTATTCTGTAGCAACGCCTTCAGGATTGCACCACCACTAATCATCAGTGAAGATGAGATAATTATGGCAACAATACTGTTGAAGAAACTTCTCGATGATGCAGGAAATAACTCTGAGAATAGATGAAAACATTTATCTCATACCTTTTATTATATATAGTACTTTCAACAGGTATCGCCAAAAGCCAGGTGTCAACAAAGGATACACCTCAGGTACTAGAAGACCTTTTTGACAGGCTTGTTGACAATTATAATGATAGTGACAGGATCAGGATCAATGATTCTATCAGGATTATTCTCGATGGTTATGTTAAGTCCGATACAGTATTTACTCACAGGTTCACTAACCTCAGGTATCTTGGTCAGATTATGTCACCTGATTCACTTATTAAAATTATTACATGGAACCTTGTTCTGGAGAATGAATCCGGAAGGTATTTTTGCTATTTCATAATAAAGCAGGACCCCGGGGGGAAAAATATGATATATAGATTATCAGCTAGTTACAACGATGATCCGGTCAGGACTGATACTACATATTCTGAACCTAATTGGTATGGAGCATTATATTATGATTTAAAACCTTGCATAATTGACAACAGGCGTTGCTGGGTACTGTTGGGAATTGATTATGGCAACTTTTTCATCAGCAGGAAAATAATTGAAGTATTGAACTTTTCAACTGATAATTCAATTATTTTTGGCAGGAAATGGTTTGCTTCAGGTGAGGAGCTAAAGTACAGAGAAGTCTTTGAATACGCATCGAACGCGATGATGTCTCTGCGATTCAGATCTGATAGTTCAATCATTTTTGATCACCTGGTTCCATTCTCGGATTCGCATAAAAATGACAGGCAGTATTATGGTCCTGATTATTCATCTGATGAATATAGTTTTGAAAATGGGATATGGAAGTTGACTATGAATGTTGATGCGAGAAACAAGGAGTAGACACTCAGGGCACTTATAACTACTATGGCAAAGAACATTAAAACACATCTTTACTGTTATGATGACCACAGGGGATTCTCTGAGGATATCAGGAAACGGTTTACTGATCAGTCAAGGTACACTGTAGTATCTTTCCAGACACGCGAGGAGTTCATTCGTAATATTGAACAGGAAAAGGAGCATAATTTCTGCAAGATTGCAATTCTTAGTCTTCATGATACTAAGGAACAGTTCGAAATGATCGATCAGCTCACAAGAGAAATAAAAAGGATCGATTCAAGGACAGGTCTTATTCTGCTTGGCCCTCCCGATAAGATGGAGGTTATTAAGAAAACCCTTAAGTTTAATATTGATGCATACATTCCCAAAAATGGCAATTCAATACTTCGGATTCATAATACCGTTAAAAAGCTTATAAGCGAGCATAGTATCGACATCTTCAGAAAAAAAAGGAATATTTCAATTTATATTCTACTTGGATTTCTTCTGCTCTCAATACTGTTTATCCTCTTTGCCTATTTTAAACTTCCACAATACTTCTAATAAGTATTATTTTAATCTGCGTTAATCTGCGAGATCAACGGGTAATTTTTTCCCTCTTCAGATAGCGCAGATTTTCGCAGAAAAGTAATTCCAATATGACTATTTGTCAGTATAAAACTAACGGCATACCTTTTGAAAGTGATCGGCAGATTATTCATTTTTAATTATAAAATTATCTGATATGGAAACCGGAAAGATTGGAGTAACAACTGAGAACATTTTCCCTATAATAAAAAAATTCCTATATTCTGATCATGAGATTTTCCTTCGTGAGCTTATTTCAAATGCAGTTGACGCCACACAGAAGCTCAGGACTCTGGCTACTGTTGGTGATTATAAGGGAGTAATTGGAGATACTACAATAAGGGTGTCGGTTGATAAGAAGAAAAAAACAATAAAGGTTTCTGATAGCGGTATCGGCATGACCAAGGAAGAGGTTGATAAATATCTCAATCAGATTGCCTTTTCCAGCGCTAATGATTTCCTTGATAAATATAAAGATCAGTCAAGCGCAATAATCGGCCATTTTGGTCTGGGTTTTTACTCCTCATTCATGGTATCCGATAAGGTAGAAGTAATCACCAAATCCTATCAGGATGGTGCCCAAGCTGTTAAATGGAGTTGCGATGGAAGTCCCGAGTTTTCAATTGAAGATGTTGAAAAAGAGAATATCGGCACGGATGTCATATTATATATCGATAAGGAGTCAAAAGATTTTCTTGAAGAAAGCAAGGTTGAACTGTTACTGAAAAAATACTGCAAGTTTCTTCCGGTTGAAATAGCATTCGGAAAAGAAAAAGAGTGGAAAGACGGAAAGTCTGTAGAAACAGGTAAAGACAAAATTATCAACAACACTAAACCTGCATGGACTCTCAACCCTGCTGATCTGAAAGATGAGGATTACATGAAGTTTTACAGGGAGCTTTATCCTTCAGGTGATGATCCATTGTTTTATATTCACCTTAATGTAGACTACCCTTTTAAACTGACGGGTATTCTCTATTTTCCAAAGATTAAAAGCAATATCGAAATACAGAAGAATAAGATACAATTGTACTCCAACCAGGTATTTGTAACGGATTCTGTGGAGGGTATAGTACCGGAGTTTCTTACCCTTTTACATGGTGTTATAGATTCACCGGATATACCACTGAATGTATCAAGAAGTTATCTTCAGAGCGATTCGAATGTGAAGAAGATATCGAGCCATATAACTAAGAAAGTTGCCGACCGGCTAAATGATATATTTAAAAATAACCGGGAAGAGTTCGAAAAAAAATGGGATAATCTTAAACTGTTTATCGAATATGGAATGATAACCGAAGAAAAGTTTTATGAAAAAGCTTCAAAGTTTGCCCTCCTGAAGAACACTGAAGATAAATATTTTACTTTTGAAGAGTACGAGAAGTTAATAAAGGAAAACCAGACAGATAAAAACAAGACCCTCATCTATTTATATTCCACAAATAAAACAGATCAGTTCAGCTATATAGACAAAGCCAAGAAAAAAGGATATGATGTTTTACTTCTCGATGGTCAGCTGGACGTTCATCTTATAAATCAACTGGAATCCAAATTGAAGGATACGAGATTCGTAAGAGTCGATTCTGATGTTGTTGACAAACTTATTCAGAAAGAAGAAACACGCGAGTCAAAATTATCTGAAGACCAAAAAAATGATCTTAAGAGTGTTTTCAATGTCAAAGTTAAAACAAAGGAAATATATAATGTTGTTTTTGAGACACTTGATGAGAATGAAGCTCCAGTAATAATTACCCAGTCGGAATTCATGCGACGGATGAAGGATATGTCGTCGATGGGAGGAGGGATGAATTTTTATGGCGAATTACCCGATAGTTACAACCTGGTAGTTAATCCCAACCATCAGCTTGTCAATAAAATTTCAGAAGATCTTCAGTCTAAGGAAGGATCGAGACTGACTGAGAACAACAACGAGAAAAAGCGGATTAAAGAGGAAATTACCTTCATGGAACAGGAGCACAAGAAGAAAAAAGCAGATGAGATCAGCCAGCTGGAAAAAGATGATCTTGAAAAATTACGTAAAGAGCTCACAACTGTTGAAAATGACAGAAAAGATATTCTTGAATCATATGGCGCTGCCAATAAGGTAGTTAAACAGCTTATTGATCTGGCTCTATTGGCAAATAATATGCTGCGTGGGGAAGATCTGAGTACTTTTGTGAAGAGGAGCGTGGGGCTACTATAGTTCAGATCATTCTGGAAATCTCCGCCTTTATGTAATCTATCGCTGCCCTGGTAGGTTCCTTCTCGAGTTCTATGATTTTTTCTAGAAGACTCTTGCTGAGAGCCATACCTGATGAATCGGGCGGTAACTTTTCAACTTCACTGTTGATTATTTTGATCATATTGGATCGGGCATTCCTGACTACTTCCCAGGCTTGCTGGCTCATGTAAATCTGTTGAGAAAGGTTATGCTCAAACTCACTCCTGATTGCATTGAGCATTGTGGAATGGAGCTGTGTTGCTGTCATATCTTGTGAGCTGACTCTTACCAATAATGATTCAAGTGAGATCCTTTCGAGGAACAGAACAATTCGCTCGTAAGCCTGAAGCTTTATGGGAGTAATTGTCCTGCTGTTCTGAAGTAACAGCTCCTGCCTTCTCTTGTCCTGGTCGTTCTTTATCATATTTCTGAGTAGGACCCATGCTGTAAAAAAGACAATCAGTGCGGGGATAGTGATCATCAGTATGTCAGTAAAAGCTTCCATTTGTTTATTTTTTTTACAAACCTAATTATATTTATTGATTCAGTGTGTCTCTTTTTTTAGTGAATTTTTCATTAAACGCAAAGTTCGTAAAGAAATTGGAATTTGTTAGAATCAATTTTACTGCGTAGCGGTAAAGGTTTTGTAGCCTATTAATTATGATGAATATTTTATTTCCCTGTAGGGGCTAAAGAATTGTCATATAATCAAATATTTCCATAACCCCTAAAAGGTATTTTGTAATTAGGCTATAAATCTGTCTGCAATACTTAATACCATACAGGCAAATATGAAATTCAGATGATTATTACAAATACCATAAGTTATGCTGTTTTATTAAAATTTTCTTTTTCAATTTTAGTTCATAC
The DNA here is from genome assembly GCA_003141415.1 of Bacteroidales bacterium. Classification (GTDB taxonomy): domain Bacteria; phylum Bacteroidota; class Bacteroidia; order Bacteroidales; family VadinHA17; genus LD21. The sequence continues at coordinate 1,804 of PLLX01000189.1, read as the reverse complement.
TTTTATTGCGTCCATTTATTGGATTAAAATATAGTTTAAAATATGGAATATTTATCCGACAGAGTTAAATCATTATCAGTTTCCCAGACACTTGCAATGGCTCAGAAGAGCAGGGAATTAAAGGCTAAAGGAATTGATATTATCAGTCTAAGTCTGGGTGAACCCGACTTCAATACTCCTGACTACGTTAAAGAAGCAGCCAAGAAAGCGATTGATGAAAACTATTCAAAGTACCCTCCGGTACCTGGGTATACTGATTTACGGGAAGCGATTTCGAAGAAGTTTAAAGAAGAAAACGGTATCAATTATTCTCCGGAGCAGATAATTGTTTCCGCCGGAGCAAAGCATTCCCTTATAAACGTTATTTTATCGATAGTCAATCCGGGAGATGAGGTAATAATCCTTGCGCCATATTGGGTTAGTTATTATGATCAAATTATAATTGCAGAAGGTAAACCGGTTATAATAGAAGCTAAGCTGGAGAATGATTTCAAAATCAGGCCTGAACAACTTGAGGATGCAATTACCAGCAAAACCAGGTTAATTATTTTCAATTCTCCATCAAATCCGACTGGTATGGTCTACGACCGGAATGAGATGGAAAAAATTGCCAGGGTAGTAGAAAAACATGAAGGTGTATTCATAATTTCTGATGAGATCTATGAGCATATCATTTTCACTGGCGAACATGTAAGTCTGGCCTCTTTTGATTTTATCAACAACAGGGTGATTACTGTCAATGGAGTTTCAAAAGCTTACGCAATGACCGGTTGGAGGATAGGATATATTGGTGCCCCATTGTGGATAACAAAGGCATGCATTAAGCTGCAGGGTCAGTTTACATCTGGTGTCTGTTCAATAGCCCAACGCGCCGCACTGGCTGCCTTACTGGGCAAAAGCGATTCCTGTCAGATGATGAAAACGGCATTTCTCCGCCGTCGCGATCTGATTTGCGGACTTCTAAAAGAGGTGAAAGGAATTAAAGTGAGAATTCCTCAGGGAGCCTTTTATGTGATGCCAGATATAAGCTATTATTTTGGTAAATCGGATGGTGTAACCAAAATCACCAACTCAGACGAACTTGCTTTATTCTTACTCAATAAGGCACAGGTAGCAACAGTTGGGGGAGATGCATTCGGTGCTCCCGAATGCCTTAGGATTTCATACGCAACTTCCGATGAACTTCTGATTGAAGCTGTTAAGAGGATAAAAGAAGCCTTGGAGTTACTGAATTAATCCCCTCAAAATTGGCCCCCAACCGCCCTTTAGGGAGGCAGGGGGGCAATAAACTAGTACTTATTATACGACACAGTCTCCCCTTCAGGCTTCCTCCTTTTCTCCCTCTGTTCACTAAGCGAATATCCTAATGTTATAATCAGCTCAACTCGTTTTGATTTAGGGATTTCAAGCAGTTTCCTTAACTGTCTTTCATCAAACCAGCCAATAATGCATGATCCTATTCCTTCAGCATTTGCCTGCAGACATATGTTTTCAGTCGCGATGCCAATATCAATAAGTGAATAATCCTTATTCTTGATTGTAGCCCCGACTTTAGACGACATGTTTGGTTTTTCTCTTACGATTACAAGGATAACAGGTGCCTGGGCAACAAAGCTATTCATCCCAATCAATTTTGCCGAAGCAGCTTCTGCTATCTTCAAAACAAGTTCATGTTCGGTAACAACAATGAATTTCCATGGTTGTGCATTGCATGCAGAAGGGGCCATCCTGCCGGCTTCAACTATCCTGTCAAGTTTTTCCTTCTCAACCGGTTTGTCACTGTATTTTCTGTCGCTCTGACGAC
>PLLX01000279.1 GCA_003141415.1 Bacteroidales bacterium | reverse complement strand
TTTCACCATTTATGAACATCCCGCATTATCTTTCTATATTAACTCAGAGCTAGTGGTTTTTATTCCTTACTATTCAACCGGTATTTTAAACAACTGGTTGGTCGTTCGAATTGGGAGACAGCACAAAGTGCAGGACATCAAGACACCAAGACTCTCCTTATTCATATCTCAGTGCATCAATAGGATCGAGGCTGGCTGCTTTTCGTGCAGGGTACCAGCCAAAGAATACCCCGATAACCGTGCATACTGCAAAAGATAAAATTTCCGAACTTGGCAAGACAACTACAGGCCATCCCATAGTGGATCCGATTATCTTTGATGCCGCAATACCCAATAAAATACCGATAATACCTCCGGTTATACTCAGTAAAATTGATTCAGTAAGGAACTGCAATAATATATCAAATCCCTTACCGCCGATTGCCATACGCAGACCTATTTCCCTGGTACGCTCTGTAACAGATACATACATTATGTTCATGATCCCAATTCCTCCAACTAGCAGTGATATCCCAGCTATGGCACCCAGTAATATTGTTAGAATATTACTTACGGAACTGAAGGTGGATAACAATTCAGTCTGGTTCCTGATTGTAAAGTCATCCTGGTCGGATGCTTTAATTTTATGTTGTCTGCGTACAGTTTCTGTTATCTGTGCTGCGGCCGCATCTGTTGATTTGGAATCAATGGCTGAAGTATATATACTCTGGATCCAGGTAATAGCAAGTACTCTTTTCTGAACTGTTGTATAGGGTGCCAGTAATAGATCATCCTGGTCCTGTCCAAATGTATTCAATCCTTTTGGAGAAAGTTCTCCGATTACAAGAAACGGGATTTTTTTAAATCTTATTACCTGCCCGACCGGATCTGAACCAGCGCCAAATAAATTATTTGCTACAGTTTTACCTATCAGACAAACTTTTGCAGCTCCGGCAAGCTCCGCTGCAGTAAACATCCTGCCACTTTCAACAGACCGCTCCCGTATCTGGAGGTAACTCTCATTTTCACCGTAGAGAGATGTCGGCCAGTTTAATGCTCCAAATACAACCTGACCGTTACCTCGCACTTCAGGTGTGGCGGCGAGTACGGCAGGACAATCTGAAAGAATTGCACTAACATCTGTTTCTTTAAGACTTTGCATAGTTGAAGCTCCAAATTGTACTCCGCCTCTTTGTTGTGACCCGGGTACCACTGTAACAAGATTCAATCCCATTCCGGCTATCTGTTGCTGTATGCTGAGTTTAGATCCCTGCCCGATTCCAAGCATAGCAATGACAGATGCAACTCCTATAATAATACCGAGCATTGTCAGAAAGGCCCTGAGCTTATTTCTTAACAATGCATTCATTGCAATTTTTAAAAGGTTTTTAATACTCATTGTTCCTGTGTTAATTAATCCGCTTCAATTGGAATACTGGCAAGCATTTCGAGCGCATTAATTCTATCTTTTACTTCACTCTCTCTCAAAATGACACCATCTTTAAAAATAATATTTCGGCTTGCACATCTGGCGATATCAGGTTCATGAGTCACGAAGACAATTGTTTTGCCTTTGTTATTAAGCTCCTGAAAAAGAGCCATAATTTCATAAGATGTGCGGGTGTCAAGGTTTCCCGTAGCCTCATCGGCAAGAATTACTACAGGATCATTAACAAGCGATCTGGCAATAGCAACTCTCTGTTGCTGGCCTCCTGAAAGCTGGTTGGGTTTATGATGCATCCTGTCAGAAAGCCCGACTGATTCAAGGGCCGCCTTGGCTCTCTCAATTCTCTCCTTGGTTTTAACTGTCTTATTGTACAGGAGGGGCAATTCAACATTGTCCAATGCATTTGTCCGTGGGAGAAGATTGTAAGTCTGAAAAACAAAACCGAGTTTCTGGTTCCTGAGCGCCGACAGTTCGTTTTTACTAAGTGTGGAAATGCTGATTCCGTCCAGAATGTATTCTCCTTCAGTAGGTTTATCAAGACAACCTATTATATTCAGCATTGTTGATTTTCCCGATCCGCTGGCTCCCATAATAGCCACAAACTCACCTTCATTTACAACCATATCAACCCCTCTGAGGGCGTGAACTGTCACTTCTCCTACATAATAATCTTTTTTCAGTTTTATTATTTCAATAAGCTTCTTCATAAAAGTGGTATCATTATTATCTTCCTCTTCCGCCTGGTCGTGTTGGCATGAATGGACTTGTAGTTGTTGCCGCGGCTGCAGTTGTAGTACTTGATTTACCGCCAAGACTCATAGAAAGAATAACTTCATCACCTTCTTTGAGACCGGTTTTTATTTCAGCGCTTGTACCATCAATAGCACCAGTTGTAACTCGGACCCGATGAATCTTCTCTCCATCTTTTAACCAGACAATAACGGGTTTTTTCCCTGCCTGACCACCCGACTGGAATTCTCCAGGGTTTGACTGACCTGTTGTACCTTCTGTTCGCTGACCTTGATTGGTATTAGGTTGACTTGCTCCAGTTCCTCCTGTAGTTCCGGTTCCTCCTGTAGTTCCAGTACCTCCTGTAGTTCCAGTACCTCCTGTAGTTCCAGTACTTCCTGTAGTTCCAGTACCTCCAGGTCTTCCTGTTCCCCCTTGTCCCTGTCTCTGTCCTAAAGGATTGTTTTTCATATATTCAGCTAAAAAAGCAGCATCCGGAGTAAATCTCAGGGCTTTTCCCGGAATTATCATGACACTGTCTATTTTTTGAACAAGGACAGTTATGTTTGCAGTCATCCCGGGCATAAGTTTCTTTTCCGGATTTGGTGCATTCACGATTACAGTATATGTGACTACGTTTGAAGTTACAACGGGTTGTAATCTGATCTGCCTTACAGATCCCTTAAAGGTTTCATTAGGATAGGCATCAACACTAAAATTAACAGGTTCATTTGTTTTCACCTGACCGATATCTGCCTCATCAACATTGGCTTGTACCTGCATCTGCGTCAGGTCATTGCCAATGGTAAAAAGGTTCGGGGTACTAAAACTGGCAGCAACAGTCTGACCCTGATCTACTGCCCGGTTCAGAATAACTCCTACTATCGGGGAATAGATGGAAGCATAGTTAAGGTTAACAATAGATTTGTCATATCCGGCCTGGGCGGTTTTAAGGTTTGCCCGTGCTTTATCATAACTATATTTGACCTGATCATAATCAGCCTGCGCTACGAGTTTCTTATCCAGCAAAGCTTTGTACCTTTCATATGTTGCTGTCTGAAATTCCACTTCACTTTTTGAATCATCAAGAGCGGCTTGTGCTTGCTGCACCTGGGTTTGTAAAGGTGTTTTGTCCAGTTCAGCCAGCAATTGTCCCTTCTTGACATTTGAATTGAAATCTACATATATTTTATTGATTACTCCTGAAACCTGTGTGCCGATTAATACGGTGGTATCAGCTTCAACAGTACCGGTTGCCGTAATTGTGTTTACTATTGAACCTTTTTTAACAATTGCAGTATCATATGTGTATGACTTGTCTCCTTTATGGCATGTACCAACCACGAAAAACACTAATGAAGTAATTATGACAATAGCTGTTCTGTTGATTTTTCTTCTCCTTTTCATTACTGTTCTGTTTTATTAATAATTATTACTTATTGTTTTTTCCGAATGACAGGGGTAACCCTGAATAAAAATCAAGCACTTTGTAACTGAATATCAATTTGTATTTTGACTGAAGGAATATGCTTTCAGTAGAAATAAAAGTTGTTTTCTGTATCAGAAAATCAACAGAACTCATAATACCCTGATTATACTTTTCAGAAGCTACATCATACGATTCCTTTACAGCCTGATAAGCCTCAGCACCTGCTTCGTACTCAATCTGAGATGAAATGACATCCTGACATGACTGTTCGATAGCTTTCCTGAGCACATCCTTTGTGTTGAATTCGTTCAACTCGGCATTATTTGCGTTCAACGTTGCTATTGCCACACCTGTTCTGACCTGCCTGTTCAGATAGATTGGAATTGATGCTGAAAGTCCTATTGCTGGACTGATGTTTCTTGAAAGCTGACTCGCAAACGAGGATCCTGGTTGATAACTCGTTTGGTAACTCGTTTGATAACCCGAATATGAAGTGGATACACCTGAATTCAAAGAAATATTTGGGTAATGACTGGCCCTTGCCAGATCAATACCGATCTGTGAACTTTTTTTGGCGAGCTCAGCATTTTTTACTTCTGGTTTTATTCCCAGTGCAGTCTGATAAATTTCTACAGGATCAGGAGTCCGTTTCTGGTTGATAAGACTGTCAAGATTTGGGTGTTCTATCTGAAAGTCATTGGTAATAGTGAACTCCATTATCTGCATCAGGGTGATCCTGTTAATTGCCAACTGGCTTTGAGAAGTTGCAAGAGTCTGTTTTTCTGTGGCCAGTTGTGATTTTACCTGCAGATAGTCTGAATTTGCGATTGCGCCCAGTTTCAGCCTCTCACTCGCCAGGTTAAGTTGTTCTTCAAGTGAAGAAATCTGGTCCTGGCTGTTCTTAACCAGTTCCTCAGCATAGAGAACCTGCAGGTATGCATTCAGTACATTAAGACTTACCGTCTCTTTAATTACTTCAGTATTGTATTTATCTGCTTCATAATTGGTTTCAGATTGTTTTACATTATTACGAATCTTAGAACCATTATAGATTGTCATTCCTGAACTGGCAGAAATATTTACGCCATTCGTTCCTTTGAAAACAGTAGATCCGGTTGTGGAATTTGTTATATTGTTCCAGTTATAATTCTGTCTTGCAGAACCGCTTAATGACGGATACCACGCTGATTTTGCCAGATTAAGGTTTTCTTCATAAATGCTGTTACTGACCAGCGCTTTTTGCACCTGAATATTCTTCTCCAGGGCGTATTGTATGCAATCATCAACAGTCCAGATTTTATTTTGGGCATTTAAAAAAGTTCCTGCTGATATACTTAAGAGAAAAGATATTAGTAAGGTTGATAGTTTTATTTTCATTTCTTGTTTTTTTGATCCATTTGTTTTTCTCAAGGAGATCCTTTTGAAACCGGAGAAACTTTTTAAGTACATATAAAATAAGCCGTTTATGTTATAAATCTACACAGAAAGACATTCATAATGGGTTTTTTATTCCTCTATTGATAAAAAAGATTGAAAGTTTAACGTTTCTTAACAATTGTGATTTAATTAATATATTAACAACCAAGCTTGAAAAAGGTTTAAACCAGGTGAAACAAAAGAAACGGAGAGTTTCAAACCCATTTCAACATATTCAGCTATATAAATAATTGCAATAACGGTTATGCCTTGTACTCACCTGATGATTATGCTTCAACTCAATGGAAAAGTATATTGAATAGTATGGCGCCAAGAACCACTATGTCATCTTATGAAATTCTGTTAGTAACCAAATATGTCTCAAGAGGTAATTAACCCTAATTTATTTCTGTATAACTTTGAGCATCAGAAATCATTTGCCTTGCTCCATTCAGGTGTGGGACAAATAATTGATTTTCAACCACGATGTCATTTTTATCAAAAACATCTGATAGTCATTATAAATTAAACACAATTGTAGTCTTCTTATTATCAATTGTTTTTGTCTGTTTTTCTTCTACTGTAAACATGATTTTCGATTATCTAAAGTCAATGTTTTCAATGTTGATCCTTATGACGGAGTAGGTTCAATCGGTACACAAGTATCCTTTCTTGCGGCTGTGCTTGCCATAATGCGTCTGGTCCTGTCATGTGTTACAAAAGTATTACCTGACTCGCAGATTATATTGATTCTGAGGGGAAACATTGTTGCACTTTTTTCAATCGGTGTAACAATGATTACACATATAATTGCTTTAATAAGATTTATTGAAAGCTGGATTAATTATTCATCAGGTATTGTTCTCGCAGCCTTGTACTTTTCTTTTTGCTGTTGACAGTTATAACAATCTTTTGGACTTTAAAACTGGCTGTTTCAAAAACAACTTTTAATTTATAACTTTATTATTATTATAATTAATAAGTGTTTACATTTTTCTGTATTTTCGTCTAGTTCTGTAATTATATTCAGAAAAAAGCGGCGACGGCTTTTAAGTTTTAAATATTAACTTATGAGGAATATTTATTCCTTAAAGCCGACAATAATTATAGCTATGAACTCAAGAACTTTCTTTCTCAGGTTTTCACATGCAGGTATTTCCTTGCCTTCATTGGCATGCTGCCTTACGCTGAGCCTCTTTGTATTAACAATTAACGGACAGATTATTAATATAGACGGAAAAGCAGGCGGCAAACGATTAGATAGTATTGGATCAGCGAGGTCCGTTTCTAATCCGCGTGAGATTATTCCTTTTGATAAAGGCTGGCGTTTTTGGCTCGGGGATTATCCGGTAGCCAGGCAGCCCAACATCACCGGAAAAAACGGGCAGCCGGTTGATTCGCCTTCTCCACACATTAAGGCTGCAATGGAAGCCGACGCAAAAGCTTTCGCGGAAGTGATGGGGCATTTGAAGAAGGTCGACCAGCAACATTCAGTGATAATGGTACAGGTGGAAAACGAACCCGGATCCTGGGGGAGTGTGCGTGACTATTCCGCAGACGCCCAGAAGTTATTTGAGGGCCAGGTGCCGGCTGAACTGCTCAGGCCAGAGGTACTCAAAGCGTTGAACAGACCTGCAGATGCAAAAGGAACCTGGCATGAGGTGTTCGGGAACGATGCTGATGAGTACTTCCATGCATGGTCAGTCGCAAAGTATATTGGATATGTTGCGGCAGCTGGGAAAGCGGTTTATCCGTTACCATTATACGTCAACGCTGCTTTGCGCGATCCGCTCACCAATCCTAATGCATCAACTTATGAGAGCGGAGGAGCGACAGATAATGTTATTCCGATATGGAAGGCGGCCGCACCAGCCATCGACTTGCTTGCTCCGGACATTTATCTATCAGGAAGCGAAACGATACTGAAGGTGCTAGAATTGTACGATCGTCCCGACAACACGTTGTTCGTACCTGAAACCGGCTCCAGTGTGGAATACACGAAATACATGTATGAAGTGCTCGCACGTGGAGGTATTGGTTTTTCACCATTTGGTATAGACGACAATGGACAGGATGCAGGAGAAGCTGAGATTGCAACACGTCTGGCGCCGCTTTCGCAGGAATACGCGATGGCCGGCCCTATAATGAGGGAGCTGGCGAAATGGGGTTTTGAAGGAAAGATCAAGGCTGTTGTTGAGCGTGAGGACCATGCTGAGCAGACTATCGACCTTGGTTCATGGCAAGCCATTGTGAAGTTTGGTGCATCAGGATGGCGCACAGAGCAGGTCAATGCACTTCCTGTCGGCAAAGCTATGATAGTTCAACTGGGTGAAAATGAATTTATTCTGATCGGAACACTCTGCCACTTCACTTTTAAGCCAATTGGAGCCAATTCGGGCAAGGCCTGGCAATACCTGAAGGTCGAAGAAGGTAAATATCAGAACGGGAAATTCAAATTATTACGCATCCGTAATGGTGACGAAACCGATTGGGGAGGACCTCGCATTGGTGCCGTACCGGCCATATTACATACCACACTGATCACCCGGTAAAAGATTATCTATTCTTGAACGATAATGAATTGATTATTCACTCATAAATTCAACTCAAAACTAATTCATCCAGAAATGAAAAATAAACTTATTGGAATAACAGCAATGTTATTGTTGAGTTTCACAACAATAAGCGCACAGAAGAATAAAAGCTTTGAAATAAAGTCTTTCGACAGTAAAATTACCCTCGATGTTGAAGCTGGTGGAAAACTACAATGGTCTGTCAAGTATAATGGACAACAGATTATTGCACCTTCATCAATTTCACTTCAACTTGAAAATGGGGAGGTCCTTGGTGATAATGTGAAGGTTTTATCATCAAAAATTGATAAAACAGACAATGTTATTTCTGCAATTAATTATAAAAAATCAAATATTCCTGATCAATGTAATCAGCTTACGATCAATAATAAAGGGGATTATGGAGTAATTTTCAGGGTATATAATGATGGTGTGGCTTATCGGTTTTTTACAAAGAGAAAAGGGGAACTTATTGTGAAAAATGAAGAAGCCAACTTTAATTTCACTACTGATGATAAAACATTTGTACCATATATGTGGGATTACAGAGATGGAGAAATCTTCAATTCATCATTTGAAGCCCTTTACAAAGAAATCAATATTTCAAAATTTGCGAGTGATTCACTGGCATTCCTACCCGTGTTAGTTGATGTTGGGGATAATAAAAAGGTAGTTATCCTGGAAGCTGATCTTGAAGACTACCCGGGAATGTACCTGAATATTAATCAAACTCATAAGGGATTTATGGGCGTATATGCTCCATACCCCTTAGAATCAAAGCTAGGTGGATATAATGGTATCAATTATATCCCTATCAAAAGAGCCGACTATATTGCCAAAACAGTTGGTACGCGTAATTTCCCCTGGAGGGCAATTGTAATTAGTCAGGAAGACAAGGAATTATTGAATAATGATATGGTGCAGAAGTTAGCATCTCCATCGAGAATTGGGGATATTACATGGATCAAACCTGGACAGGTTTCGTGGGATTGGTGGAATGATATGAACATTTCTCATGTTGATTTTAAGGCTGGGATGAATACCCAAACCTACAAGTATTACATTGATTTTGCGGCTGTCAATAAAATACCATATATCATTATAGATGCAGGATGGAGTAAAGCATTGGACCTTACAAAAACTTCACCGGAAATTAATCTTCAGGAAATTTTAGATTATGGTAAACAAAAAAATGTAGGTGTAATCCTTTGGGCCACATGGTATGCTGTTACACAACAAATGGACAATGTTTTTCCCCTGTATTCTAAAATGGGAGTGAAAGGATTTAAGATTGATTTCGTTGATCGTGATGATCAAATAGCTGTGGCTTCTCTTTATACTATTGCAAAGAAAGCTGCAGAATCTCATTTGCTGGTTGACTACCATGGAGTATTTAAGCCAACAGGCTTACAGAAAACTTTTCCAAATGTAATCGGCTTCGAAGGTGTTAAAGGTCTGGAAAACTACAAGTGGGCTATTGAAGATCAGCCTCGTTACGTTGTTAGTATTCCTTTCATACGTATGATGGCGGGCCAGATGGATTATACTCCCGGAGCTATGAGAAATTCCAATAAAGCAAGCTTCAGACCTATAAACTCTAATCCTATGAGTCAGGGTACCCGTTGTCAGCAATTAGCCATGTATGTTGTTTTTGAAGCGCCTCTACAGATGTTATCAGATAATCCTACTATCTATATGAAAGAGCAGGAATGTACTGATTTTATAACTAAAGTTCCTACTACATTTGACGAAACAGTAGCACTGGACGGTAAAGTAGGAGAGTATGCTGCACTTGCCCGCAGGAAGGGAGATACCTGGTATGTTGGAGCAATGACAAATTGGAATTCACGGGATCTGACTCTGGACTTTTCATTCCTTGGTAAAGGAGATTATCAGGCAGTCGTTTTTAAAGATGGCATTAATGCAGACCGCGATGCCACTGATTATAAAAAGGAGGTGATAAAAATTTCGCAGAGTAGTAAATTGAATGTCCATCTTGCTCCCGGTGGCGGCTGGGCTGCCAGAATAGAAAAATTAAAATGATAAAAACAATCAAACAAATGAAAAATACAATGAATTTATTCCGGATCTTTTGGGCTGTGCTATTATTGTTCACTTTTTATAGTTGCACCCAAAACAAAAATGTTTCTTTAAACCAAAAATCACAAACTGATTCTAAACAAATGCCTCACCTTGAAAAACAGGGAACAGCTACCCGGCTTGTCGTGGAAGGGAAACCATTCCTTATGATCTCCGGTGAATTGCATAATTCTACTTGTGGAGGTTTTGATTATATGAGGCCAAAATGGGAAGCTCTGGCCAAAAAGAATCTAAATTCAGTTATTGCCACGGTGTCCTGGGAACTTATTGAACCTGAAGAGGGAAAATTTGATTTTGCATTGGTCGACAGCATAATTGCAGGAGCAAGAAAAGCAGATCTTAAGTTGGGATTAATCTGGTTTGCCAGTTGGAAGAATGGAAGTTCTGTTTATGCCCCTGAATGGGTGAAGAAAGATTATGAAAAATATTCCAGGGTGAAGGATGAGAATGGTAAACCGTTAGACATTTTATCAACGTTTGGAGATGCATCAGCTGATGCAGATGCAAAAGCATTTGCAGCCCTCATGCGTCATATCAAAGAAGTAGATAGTGAAAAGCAGACAGTCGTAATGATTCAGGTTGAAAATGAAATGGGTGTGGTTGATGCTTTAGGGACAACTGTTGGAAATGCAAGGAGGGACTTCAGCGATCCGGCTAATATGGCTTTCCATGGCCCTGTACCACAGATGTTTATTGATTACCTTGTTAAACATAAAGATAGCCTGTTCCCTGAACTTTATAAGGTATGGTCGGCAAATGGGTTTAAAACATCCGGATCATGGGAAGAAGTATTTGGTAAAGGTGTATTAAAGCCTGACACAAAAGACTGGCAGTTTTACTCTTATTATACTGAAGAACTTTTTATGGCATGGAATTATGCCCGGTATGTTGAAAAAGTTGCATCATCAGGGAAGAAAGAATATCCGTTGCCCATGTACGTGAATGCCTGGTTAAAGCAACCTTTCAGTTACTGGCCAGGTAAATATCCATCGGGTGGACCATTGCCTCAGGTTCTTGACGTCTGGAGGGCAGCCAATACTTCGATTGATTTTATTGCTCCGGATATTTATATGGATGAATTTGGATGGGTTTGCCAGGAATATACCAGAAACGGGAATCCTTTATTTATACCTGAGACAAGAGGTGGAGAGATTGGTGCCGCAAGGGTATTTTATGTCTTTGGGCAATACAATGCCGGATGTTTTGCTCCATTCGGTATTGATGACATTGTAAATACAAAAAGCGATCCGCTTGAGGAAAGTTATGCGGTACTGCAAAATATGTCTGCCGCTATTCTCGAACATCAGGGCAACGGAACTATGAAAGGGATACTTGTTGATAAAAGATCACCGGTTCAAAGGTTTGAACTTGGAGACTATATAATTGAAGCCAGATTTGCAGGAGGAGAGAAGTCTGAAATTGCCGGAGGCTTAATAATACAAACAGGTAAACAGGAGTATATTTGTGCAGGTAAGGGTTTAGATGTTCTTTTTATTCCCAAGAATGATTCAATGCATATAGCTCTGGGAGCTGTCTATGAAGGTACTTTTAAAGCCGCGAAATGGATAAATGAAAGAAGGTTAAACGGAGATGAAATTCATACGAGCTTGTTTACCGGGACAGGTCTCAGGATTTCAGACAACAAAGTAAGCATACAGAAAGTTAGTCTTTACATGTATAAATAATCCGATAGAGTGTGTAATAAAACCAGAGTATATGATATATAATCAATGGTATGTGATCCTTGAATCGAAGGAATTAAAAAGCCATCATCCTCTCAGGATTAAACGGTTTAGTTAGAATCTGGTTTTATGGCGTGATGAGAATAATGAGGTATCATGCATAGCTGATGAGTATTGTCATCGCGGTGCATCACTTTCCTGTGGGAAGATTATCAAGGGAAAACTGGAATGTCCATTCCATTGAACTGCTTCCTGGGACTGACCACAGTGGCCCCCAATATCAAAAATATTGATAAAGATTAAGGTTCACTGTATTATAGTTTTTCTGATTACCTTTATAACTTCCTTAAACTTTTTAGTTAACATTTAATAAGATCAAAATTATGACAGTAATTATAGTAGGAATTATAATTATCATTATCGGATTTGTAGCCGCCAAATCGGATGAACCGATGTTACACAGATACAGAGCAATGATTAAAACAGCAGGACTGATTGTCATTCTGATTGGAATGTCGATTGCATGCGTTGTTCAGGTTGAACCGGGACAGGTAGGAGTACAGAAGTTGTTTGGGAAAGTGAATAATAATATCCTTGAAAGCGGATTAAACATTATTAATCCATTGGTACAGGTTGTTATGTTCGATATTAGAACAGAAAATTATACAATGTCAGGGGTCCAGGATGAGGGTGCAAAACAGGGGGATGATGCAATACGTGTACTAACCGCAGATGGTCTCGAAGTTGTTGTTGACCTTACTGTATTATATAGAGTTGTTCCGGCAGAAGCACCACGTATTCTTAAGGAGGTTGGAATTGATTACCGTAATGTTCTTGTTCGTCCTATTTGCAGAACAAAAATCAGGGATAATGCTGTTTATTATGATGCTGTTGCATTGTACTCCACAAAAAGGGATGAATTCCAGTCCAAGATCTTTTCAACTATTGAAGCAAATTTTAAAGAAAGAGGTTTGATGCTGGAACAGCTTTTGGTAAGGAATATCACACTGCCTGCCTCAGTAAAAGCCTCAATCGAATCAAAAATAAATGCAGAACAGGACGCGCAGAAGATGACCTTTGTTCTGCAGAAGGAAACACAGGAAGCTCAAAGAAAAAGAGTTGAGGCACAAGGTATTGCTGATTATCAGAAAATATTAAGTACAGGACTTAGTGACAAATTGTTGCAGTATGAAATGATTAAAGCCATTACTAATTCGCCTAATGCGAAACTGATCTTCATGACAAACGGCAAAAACCTTCCAATGATGGTGGATAGTAAATAACCATAAGTTATGCCTTGTTTGCGCTGAATTCAATATAACAATCCGAACAAGTATTAACTGGTGTGAAACAATATGACTCAGAATTTATAAGTTAACGTAAATCCCGAATAGGGTGATTTTGTATAACGGTTCAAAATTATTGCAGGTGATATATCAATTGATCCAAAAGGGGATAGTTTTTATTGATGACTGATTTGATTCTTCCGATTCTACCAAGATAAGCTATGCTGGCTATCGAGCCTCCGATCAGGATTCCAATGCCAGTTATTATACCAACTTTATTTACTCCTTCGTCAACAAGTATTTGTTCTATAACAGAGGGATCATCACTCATTCCCGGGCGCAGGTATTTAAAAATAAGAAAGATAACTCCTCCTGTTATGGCAGTGCATGAAGTAAAAAGAAGAGCACCTATTGAATTTCCTAATGATTCCTCAAGTTGTAGTTTCGAAAGAAAATTTATATCAGTGACTTGATACTTTTTAACATACAATTGTCCATATGAATCTATAAATGAGATTAATATCAGGTATGAAATAATTATTATCTTTTTCATTCGGTTCGATTTAGAATTTATTATACATCTAAAATAGTATGATGAAATTATAAAGACTATGATTCAAATCAAATATAAATTTATCATTCCCTTTCTAGTATATATTTGATAATTGGCTGATTAAGAGATAATACCCAATACTTTGCCAGCTTAATATCCTCTTATGCAGCGAACAGAATAACCATTGTTCCAGAGGTCGCCCCAATAGTCGATTTAAGAGTAATCGAAATCAATGTCCCAATATGCGTCCACTGAATCCCACCATAAACCGCTGTGTCCAATATAGGAGAATGTACCATCCCATGAACGGAAGCCACCGGGAAGTTCTGTAAAGCCACTTTCATTGGTTCCTCCGCTATTTGATGTTTCCCAATGGGTTGTACCAATTTCTTTCAGTTTACCACCTGCTGTATTTATGCCTCCAAGGTAATTGGTAAGCGTTGTCCATTCAACATCAGTTGGAATATGCCAACCGATAGGACATACATTCCGGCTATCAGTTACTGCATACGAGGTATATAATCTGTCATAAGTAGCTACATTGCTCTCAATACCACCATAAGCCCACTGGTATTTAGGTGAAGTTTCATTTGTTAAGTCCAATGTTGACGGAATGGTTGTTTTTATTGAATCACCATTACGGTATTTGGTCGTTTTCAGGTTTTTCAGCCATCCACTCCTGTGACCCTATTTTAACTGTTTTATACGAATTGCCATCGATGTCGGTAACTGTACCATACTCAACTGCAGGTTTATCTTCATCTTTCTTACAACATGTAAGACATATTAATTCTCCTAATCCGATAACTATAGATATTAACGAGTAATACCATAATTTACCTTTCATTTTTTGAAGTGTTATTTTTACTTTTTTCATGATCTGAAAATTTAGTTTTTGACTACTCTTAAGTTTTTCAGCATTCACTCCCTTCTCTTTGAAGGGTTTTCAGGAATTTCCTTATTTGCATATATTTAGGCAGTCAATTCTTACCTTATTTTACCAAATTCGAGTCTGATAATTAATCCGGCAATACTCTTTTCATGATTTAAGTTCGCATATCCGGTTAACCCGATTCCGATATATTTTGAAATTAAACTTAAATCAATCTCAAGGGGTATGGCGGGAGCCAGAATATGTTCCTTTTCATATGAATCGTATGCAAATATTCCCTGACTTCTGGACAGGAATGCACCTCTTTTAACACCTCCCATTAACCCAATACCACCAGATATTGATAAACGAAATATTTTTGACTTGGTGACCCTTCCATAGAGAAGCCCAATGTCATAAAATTTTTCATCAGGTACCGGGCCAAAAAGATTAAACTCAGATTCGCGAATTAATCTAAGCTTCCAGTTATTCTCATTCTTCAGAAAGTTTGCATCTACATAAAAAGCAAACCCTGCAGATCCTTTTTTATTGCCTTCCGGACTATTCGTATAGTAACCTCCTAATCCGAAATCTCCATACAAATAAGTAGTTTTCTTATTTTCATTCTGAATAGTTGTATCCAGGATGTTTTTCAAGAACATGTTATCATTCAAAGCCGCCGATTTTAGATGAAATTCTTGTGGCATGATATTCTTGCCCTGATCGGGGCAAAAGATCAGGCCGGGGTGGGCCATCAGGTTAATATTGCACAGCAAAGTAAAACAGGAAAATAGGACTCTGGAACTTTTTACTAAAGTCTTGCCAGTTGTAATTTGTGCTCTCATAATATTCAGATTAAGATAAATTGATAAGATTTTAAAAGGAGGAATTCAATAATCAGGCCAATTCATATATCTGTATGACATATAGATATTTATAAACAGCAGATGATTTTAGTTAAGATGTTTTTTGTAGCGGTGTGCTACATTACAATGATTCAGAATGCTACACTAATTTCTTATTATCAATACATCCGCAGGCAACGTTTTTATCATTACTGTTTCTGTCTTCATTTTTTCTGGTAATATTAATAACCCATTCCCCCGGAAGAAGAAAACAGTGCCCAACCCACAACTGTAAAAATTCCTAGAGCACAGATTCCAACAAGTATAATAGTTCCTAATGCATCAATCTTTGTTATCTTAACTTTGGCCACATCGTCAAGATTTATTGTAAGAATCTTTTCCTTATTGATATTCATCACTGAATCTGACAAAAGATATAAGTGAATTTTTTTTCCTATCTGACGGGAATCATTCACCGAATCTATTTTACCTGATAATATTCCATTTGAGATTATGGTGTTTTTTAGCAGGTACTTTGAATTCTGGCAATGGATTACAAAAGGATACTTACTTGAATCAGGAAGTGGAAGATCAGAACTTGAAATAGTTTTGTAACTGTAGCAACCTGAAAGCTGAATTAGCAGAATGAAGATCATCGATACAGAAATAGTCTTCATAAATTGCGAATGTTTTTTCATAATTTATTTATTCTTAGTAAAAAATCCATCCAACTAAGATTCAACTCAAATAGATGAAATAACATTAACATAAACGGTCCAACCTGGTCAACTATTTTCCTATTTGGAACCCAGGAGCACTGTAAACCCGAGTGTAAAAGCACACATATTCAATTCATCATTGGCACATTTGTTTTCAGTCTGCCATGGATTCTTCTGAAAATATCAACAATATCGGGTCCGGTGATAGTGAGTCCGTGGTTCTTTAATCCGACCTCTGTTCTTTCCGGTGAAGATGTCTTTTTCAAGAGCTTAACAACATTTTCAGCCAGTTCACTTGTGCCGCATGGATAGCTTTGAGAAGTGCAGAGAACGTCATCAATCCATGCATGCACATGAACTATTGCTCCCGTCTTGGGAAATTCCCTGTAAATCAGGTAATGTTCAATAGCATCGACTGATACTCTGATCCTTGGATCATGTTCCCGAGGGACTGAAACAAGCATCTCACCACTTTCTTTGTCGTAGCCTTTGACCAGTAGTATATCTTTCCCGATCCCTTTCAGATTTGACTTGTCAACTCCACGGGCAGTCATCCAGTAGGAGGTACCTTCAATTTTATGATTCATATTCCTGATACTGAGATTACCGTAACTGAGTCCTTTTATCTGGTACAGTCTGTAAAGCTGATCTATTAGATCTTTGTCAAGGAATTCAATAAGCGGGAAAGGGGCAGGCAGAACCCCGAGATCGTGAAGCTCCCTTCCAAAAGCTTTTAAATCTTCAACTTCAGGAATTATTTCATTTTCCTCTAAAATAAGATCATCAGAACGCTTGTTCCTTAAAATAAAATGAGAACTGATAACCGGGTACATGTATTTATACATATTATCAGGATCATAATTGAATTCAGTAAATCCAACCTCCGGAGTAATACTATACGCCTTAGGATGTTCTCTTCCATCCTTTAGGGAAATGCAAAAGAGAATATTGGATATGCTCTTTACCAATGCAACGTAGCATGCTGCTTTAAGATCAGGGATGGGATCTTTGACTAAAGTTATGGAAACTACCATTTCTTCCTGGCTTTTTCTCCTGAATGCTTTAGGCGATTCCAGATCAATAATATTCAGTACAAAATTGGAATTTTCATCTGTTGATACCTGTTCATTACCTTTTTTTTCTATTTCCTCTGCTAAAATATTGGTCAGGTACAAAAGATCGGGACAATATGACACTTTATTAACTTTAAATTTCATAGCATAATAAGTTTAAGTTTGACTTTAATATTAAAGCGTATCAAGAGAGATCATATGGTCAAAAGATTCTCTCTCTCTGAGAAGGCTATGCCGGCCTTTAATTACGGAAACGATTGCCGGCCGGGGAAATCCAAAAGACGATTCCCAGGAAGTAAAATATGCTCCACTGTCAAGGATAGCTAATATCTCACCTGCAGCCACCTTTGGCATTACTTTATTTCTGTATACAACATCAGCAGAAAAGCACCCCGGTCCGGTAATAGTCACCTTTTCTGAAGCTTTCCTCCTGGTATCATTGCATAAAACAACTTCATGGTGTTCATAATAGGTAGGCATGGTTAATGTTCCAATTCCGGCATCTGCTATAAGCCATTTTTTCAGACCTTTCCGATCTTTTACCTGATGTACTTTTATCAGCAGAAGCTGATTAGGTCCTGTTATACATCTCCCGGGTTCTAAAATCAGTTCTGGGATTTTTTTATTGCCAAAAAGGGAAAGGACACCTTTCGTTACGGAATCAGCAAAATGTGAAAAAGATATTTTCCTGTTTGCCAATACTCCGGAATTGAGAAAATCAAATGCCTGATATAATAACAATTCCAGAGTTGTCATTTCACACGAATTCGGTATACCTAATCCTCCTCCAATATCAAGCACATCAACTTGGAACCCGGATTTTTCAGCATAATTCAGGATTCTTTTGAGCCCCATAAGCGTTTTTCTGTAATCATCTGTATCCTGAATACCGGAACCGATATGGAAATGAAATCCTCTGAACCTGATTCGTTTCATTCCTTTAATTTGCTCGAATGCAGCCATAACCTCACCACCTTTCAGATCCATTCCGAAAGGAGAACCAGTGCGGCTGCCTGCAGCGCTTCCATTGTTCATTCCTGAAGGAACAAAATCAGGATTTATCCTGAACAGAACTTCAGCACTTTTATTAAGGGTATTACTAATGCAATCAATCTTTTCAAGCTCAAAAAGCGAATCAACATTTATGAACCGGATATTATTTTCAATACAAGCTTCTATGAGTCTGTCTGTTTTATAAGGCCCGTTGACAATTATATCATTACCTGAATATCCCAATTTAAGCGCCAGCTTCAGCTCAAACTCACTCATTACTTCTGCTTTGATCCCTTCTTGCTTTATGATCTTAATTATACCAGGAACAGGATTACATTTAAATGCATAATGAACTGATACTTCCCCCGGATATTTTAATTTTATTGTTCTCAGGAATGATTCAGCCGTAGCTCCTAACCTTGCTTCATTAACTACATGAAGTGGCGTTCCATAAATATTACCTAGGTCTAATGTATTACATCCTCCTATAATAAGCTCTCCCCTGTTGTTAGCATCAAGACCCCACCCTTTTATCAACTCGCTTAATATCATTTTATCAGGCAACATGCTTATAGTTTATAACTGTTTTGAATAAATAGCAAAATGCTTACCTGGTTTCATCTCCAATAAACTTTCAAGGTTTATTCCCAGGTTTTCATCTGAAATCCATGTTGTTGAGATTGTTGAATAATTTCTGAATATTTTTACTGCAGACTTCAATAACATAGCGAAGACCCTTGTTTTTCTGTATGCTTTTTTTACTCCTGCCGTAAAAATTACCAGTTCTTTAAGGTTTTTTCTCTTCCATAATAATGAAGGAAGATTCCATGGCATAATCCTTCCATAACAGGATTTGATCAGGCTATTAATGTTTAGAACAAATTGAGCAGCCCCAACCGGCTCCCCTTTATATTCTGCAAACAAAATCAGCCCGGGTCTGGTAACGAAAAAGAGATATTTTGCAGAGAACAGATACTCCGTCATTGAAAGGGGAAGAAAATAATTATTATTCTCAAATGCATCATTATTAATTTCCCGCAATATCCCAAGGTCCCTTTTAAATCTGAAAATATTGAATTTCCTGATGGTGATGTCGCTGCTGAAACTATCCTGTTTAGAAATCTTGTATTTTTTTGATAATGTGTCTGAAATATTATCATTGATCCTGTTTTGAAATATGCTTGATTCAGAAAAGCCAACCTCTTTAAGCAATGCAGGATAATAAGAAGGATTATACGTCTCAAAGAAAACAGGAGCCGAATTGAAGTTGTTAATTAAGATTCCAAGCTCCGAATAATGATTTGGATTAAATGGTCCTTCAAGATATTCCGCACCTGATGCTCTGCTCTCTGCTTCAATTTTTTCAAACAAACACCTGACTGCCCTGCAGTCATTAAATGATTCGAAAAATCCAAAAAAGGCAGACTTCTTGTTCCACTTCGTCCAATGAAGATGGTTTATTACCATTATTGATCTGCATACAGGCTTTCCTTCGGAATAGCAAACATAAATCTTTAAAGAAGCATTTAGAAAATATGGATTCTTCACCGGATTAAGAACTTTCTTTAGTTCAGAACGTTGCGGAGCAATCCAGTTTGGATCGTCCTTGTATATTTCTGATGGAATGGATAGAAAATCATCTAATCCATCCTGCATGGTTATTTCCTTGACTAAGAATGACATATATTCTTTTTTATTCGTTCTACCACATATGCTTTATATATAAATGAGCGATCTCTTTTACGAAGCTCAATTGATAATTTCATGTCAGGAATTATCTGATCTGCAAATATTTCAGGACGATTTCTTGTTACGAGGTGATTGCGATAGGTAATCACTGCCCCATCTTTTGCACTCCTTAGTGTCTCTAGCAGCAGAAGTGTGAACTCCTCAATTGACATCCATTCAAAAATATTTGTGAAATTAAATTTTGATATTGTATCCCCGGGCAGAGATCTCAGAAACTCGTGACAACCCGAAGTAACAATTTGAATCCGGTCTACGCGATCACGGATAAAATCATAATTTTCCTTTTTCAGGTAAACTGGTAAATTATCAGTGAGATAATTTCCTGATAAAATATATGCAAGGAAATAATTTTCCTTTGCCGGGAGTTCAGTCACGGCTCTTCTGACTGCTGAACGATAATACTTTTCAAAAGAGAACGAAGGCTCAAGGTGTTTATAGAATGCCTTATCAAACAGCATACTGGCAAAGGCACGGCTTAAGAAAATCCGGCAAAATAATTTCCATTTGAAAGTGTCCCACTTCTTTTGAAATAAAATTCTCTGTTCTTCAATACATGAGGCATTAAACAATTCATTGATAATTTTTCTTCCTATAAGAATGCTAAATACCCTCTTCAGTAATTGCATATATCTCTCATATTTTCCGCAATGGATAATGCCACGGTTTATATCAGCTCTTTTATTGCTCCAGTACAACTGCTCTTCTTCAGAAAGAAATGGTTTTAGTCTTTCATAAAATTCCCAACGACGGTTCGATGGTTGTACTCCAAAGAATTCAAGCGTTTCATTATAACCAAGTGTTTTAAAAGCGCTAATTTTAAGAGAGAGAAGATAATTCTGAAAGCGGTTCATATCGAGACATATTATTTTTGCCGGATCATCAAGAAGGAATGCCAAGGCATTGCAACCTCCTGATGTAATTGAGAATACGATATCTCCGGGTTTTGTATTAAAAGCAATTCTGTCCATCTCCGGATCTTCCCAGCATTGAGCATATAAAATATCCCTGAATACTTTTGAGTTGCTAAATTCCTTGCTCTTTAATAGTGATTTTTCCTTTGCAGAAGTACCTGTGGAAACGCCGATAATTGTATGAATTACTGCCCAGTCGATTACAGCTGGCAGACCAATAAGAAAAGCATGGATAAATTTTCCAGTGTACGATGCAATTATCAGACCCGGAATAAACAATATATATTGGGCGTTATGCCGGAATCCGTCATAATTTATCTTAAAATCCAGCGGAACATTAAAAAGACTCTTGATTTGTCTTATGCCCGGATATAGACCCGGAACCGAATGAATGTATTCCGTATAGCTGTGTCCAAATTTTTTTATTAGCTTTTCTTCCTCATATTTAATAAGCTGGTAGTAATGTAACCAGATTAATACAGGTATTAATAAACCGACAGGTCTCAGACAAAGTGACAATGCAGAAAAAGCTATTAAGTCAGCAAAATAAATTGGATTCCTGACAAAATTATATGGCCCTGAAATAGTCAGTTTGCTGTTTTGAATCTTAAAAGCCATTACGGTTTTAGATGTCAGGATACTTCCTGCCCACATTCGGATCAGAGTTGCAAATAAAACCAGAAAAGCGATAATTATATATCCATAGTGAACTGATAAGCCAGCTGATAATCCGAACCAGCCTCCTGCAATTTCTATTATGGATAAATTATTTTTAAATGATAAAAAAGAAAGGATTGAGATAATTGTAACTATGGTTAGAGAAATAAAAATTCTCACTTCAAACCATGTTTCCCGTATCTGAACAACAAAAGTCTTCATATTATTAAATATTAATATTGCCAGCCTTTACTCTGATTGCTGAGGGTAAAATTTCTATGTCAAAAGGAGAATTTCCCAGTATCTCTCCGTCACTTTCCAGAGATACTTCAATGTCTGATCTGATCTGCAGTTTTTTACACCTTTTTACTGAACAATGGGGTGACAAAATATGCGTTCCTGAATATACTTTTGAAAGGTTCAGGATTCTAGGACCTGTCTTCATATCATTAATCGACAGCACATCGAATAAACCATCATTCAGTTTTGCATCAGGTGTAAGTTTCATTCCACCGGCACATTCGGTACCGTTTCCTACAACAAGGCCGATAAGCCTGTATTCCTGAAAAGCTTCATTGTCAAATCCAATTGTCAGAGACAGGGGTTTCATGAACAGAGCTATAAGTGTCGCTGCGAAACCGAAAGCAATTGTTCCACCAAAAATTTTGGATTTCTTCCCGACAAATGAGGCGACCTCGCTACCGATACCTATTTGACATTCATTCACAAACAATCGGTCTACTTCTGTACCTGAATTATCCAGGCAAGTAATACGACCCAGATCCAAAGCTTTGCTTCCTGGCTGAAGTATCTGTTCAATCTGTTGCCCGGTTGAATGAGGATTTTTAAGAGTCCTTGCATAACCTCCGCCTGTGCCACAATTTATAACTCCCAGTTCACATAATGGATTTAATGATTTCCCTTCCAGGAAAAATCCATTAACAACTTCATTAATTGTTCCATCTCCGCCAACTGCAATTATCATTGAGGCACCATCGGCAATGGCTTTCCTGGTAATGAACGTGGCATCATTCTTCTCTTTGGTAAAATTTATATTAATCTCAAAATCGCAGGAACTTTTAATTTTTTGCAGTAAGGATTGTGCTTCCCTTTTTGCCTTTCCATTCCCGGCCGACGGATTAATAACTATACTTAAATAACTGGTATTCATTATTTTCTCTTTAAACAATATAAGGAAATCAATTATCAGGCCAATCTGTATAACAATAAGATAGCCAGCCATATAGAATAATGATTGAGTTTGCTTTGAATTTAAACTGTAGCGTTTTGCTACATTTAGTTGATTCAGAACGCAACATTTATTATCTTTACTAATATTTGCTTGTTAACAGCAAATAATCACTCATATACCTTATATGAAATCAGACGAATCTGGTAGCGTATTGGTCGTTGACGATGATAATGATGTTTTATATACAGCGCGACTTGTATTGAGAGGTCTGTTTGCGAAAGTTGATACCCTTGATCGTCCGGATTTGATACCCAATTACCTTAAAACATGTAAATATGATGTGATTCTGCTTGATATGAATTATACCCGTGGCAGCACATCAGGTAAAGAAGGATTAGACTGGCTTGAAAAAATTCTCCGGATTGATCCCAATGCCTGCATATTAACCACTACGGCCTATGGTGACATCAACCTGGCTGTACAGGCCATGAAAATAGGTGCAGTCGATTTCATTACCAAACCATGGAACAGAGAGCAGCTCGTCACATCTGTCAGTAATGTTATTCACCTGAACCAGGTTGAAAGTGGCGTCAACAAGCCTAAGAGAAATAAAGTAGGATCGGGCATTTCAGTGAATTTAAAATACCCTGAAGTCAAAAGCAGGTCACCAATTATGGCTCAAATTAAGGAAATCATAAAAACAGTTGCTCCTACTGATGCCAGTGTATTGATACTAGGGGAAAACGGGACAGGTAAAGAACTGGCTGCATGGGCTTTGCATAGTGAATCATTAAGAAGTCAAAACTCATTTGTTCATGTTGATCTTGGCTCTATTCCTGAGACTCTTTTTGAAGCTGAGTTATTCGGGCATACACGTGGCGCTTTTACTGATGCCAGGGAAGAGCGTGCCGGAAGATTTGAAATAGCATCAGGCGGAACATTATTCCTGGATGAGATAGGAAATCTCAGCTTGCCATTACAGGCTAAAATTCTTACTGCAATTCAGAACAGGGAAGTAGTGAGAATTGGAAGTAACCATCCGGTACCTGTAAATGTCAGACTAATATCAGCCACCAATATGGCTTTATACGAAATGGCCGATTCATTCGAATTCCGGCAGGACCTCCTTTATCGTATCAACACTGTTGAGATACTACTTCCGCCGTTAAGAGAAAGAAGAGAAGATATCAGCATTCTTGCCGATTATTATCTTGAACTTTTTTCGGGGCAATATGGCAAACAGGGAATAAAACTTAGAGAAGATACATTACAGAAACTGAAAGAGTACCACTGGCCGGGAAATATAAGAGAACTTGCCCACGCAATTGAAAGAGCAGTTATTCTTTGCAAAAGTGCGACCCTTTTACCCGATGATTTTATCCTGAGAACCAGA
Organism: Bacteroidales bacterium; assembly: GCA_003141415.1. Lineage (GTDB taxonomy): Bacteria > Bacteroidota > Bacteroidia > Bacteroidales > VadinHA17 > LD21. The sequence continues at coordinate 4,022 of PLLX01000279.1, read as the reverse complement.
TCCACTACTGCTAAAATGACTGTTGAACCGGCAATCCGGGTGGAAGACTACGAAAAGAAAGCGATAAGCAATGCAATGAGCAAGCATAACGGAAACCTTTCGAAAGCTGCAGAAGAGATAGGTGTAGCCAGGAGTACTCTCTACCGGAAGATTGCACATTTCGGGTTGGAAAATTCATAAACAGATACCCCTTTAGTGCAATATTTAATATTTTGATAAAGAATGACAGACTTTATAGAGATAATAAACAGGCAGCATGCAAAACATCTGGAAAAATATCTCCAATCTCGGAATCAATGAAGCCGGCAATCAATTGAACCGCAGAACAATTGTTCTTACTAATCAGCTCAATTTTGTAATGCTGATCTCTATGTTTTTGTTGTTTGTGACAACCATTATCACACAAGGAATTACTCACATGGTCGTGTCAATAGGCACGCTTCGGGTAGCATGGACCCTTCTGCTCAGTTTCCTGAATCTGTTAATTGCCCGATATGGCTTAATTAATCTCAGCAGACTCTCGCTTATTTTTCTACCTTCGGTTGTTTTCCTGCTTGTTCCGACATTGATAGGTTATGTTCAGGAGGAAGATTTTACGTATTATCCATACGTAGTGATAGGCACCTCAATTATCCCGCAAATGCTGGTACATCCGCATAAGGAAAAATTTCTCTACTGGTTTTCCCTATCCTATCTTTTCCTTTTGACAATATTCATAGACCAGATTATGGTCCTGTTAGGCAAACCAGGGATGGTTGAGCCTGGTATGAACAGTTATCCTGTTGTCGACAGGATTAATACTTTCTATCCTTTCTATAAAATTGCTCAAATAGGACTCTTCCTGTTTATAAACGCAAGCATCTACTACCTCCGGAGACTTAATTTTCGTTTTGAGGATGAGCTGAAAAATAAGAACAATGCACTTGACCTGCAAAATATTGAGTTGAAAGCCCAGAAAGACGAGATAGAACGACATAAGGATGAATTGATAAGTAAGGAGATCAGTACTTGGCAAAAACTGGTTAATATTATTGCTCATGAGATAGTGAACTCAGCTATCCCTATTACCAATCTTGCCGGTATGACTGCGCAAATGCTTGAAGATGATTCAGGTGCGATTCAGAAGCCCGAGAAAATCGGGGAAGAGGTGACCGAAGATATTCATCACAGTTTAAGGATCATTGAATCCCGTACGCATGGACTGATTAATTTTGTAAAGGCCACAAAAAGTCTTACAGATATTCCTAAACCAAACCTTCGGAAGATTTTACTTCGTGATTTATTTGAACGCATTTCAACACTTTACAAGGCTAAATTTAAGGAGACAGGAGTAAAGTTTGAAAAAGAAATAATTCCTCATGACCTCTTTCTTCAGGCCGACCTCGAACTTATTGAACAGGTAATTATAAATCTTTTTCAGAATGCCCTGGAAGCAATGCAGAACATTTCTGATCCCCGCCTTTCAATAGTTGCCAGAAAGAATGAATCAGATCATGTACAAATATCAATTTCTGACAATGGTAAAGGTATTAGTGATGAAGTGCTGGAACGGATATTCCTTCCTTTTTATTCAACAAATGCTAATAACTCTGGGATCGGTTTGAGTCTGTCGCAACAGATAATGATGCTGCATCACGCCAGACTGGAAGTTAGTTCCTCAATAAATAAAGGAACGACCTTTGTTATGATATTCTGATATCCAATGACTCCAACACTTCATGCAGACTATTTCGCTTAACTGGCAAATAGTTGATTTTACCTGAAACATGATATTTATTATAGTTGCTGATGGACATATTGGATTTTTGGTACTTTTGCGGACCAGATGAGATCCGCTTTGAATCCATATGACAATACTGAAAAATCACTTTACCACTTTAGCTTTCTTAGGGATATTAAAGTGCATGGTATTTATTTTAATAGTTTTGTGAAGTTTTTAAATCTCTATTGTTTCATCCGGAAAGCACACGCTCACGATTTCTACTCTGTTATTTTATTTACCAAAGGGACAGGCAATATGGTAATTAATAATGATAGTTACTCTATTCAACCTCAATCCATTTGTATTGTTGCTCCCAACCAGATGCACTCATTTGAGGGCCTTGAAGATATCGAGGGAATAATCTTTTTCTTTTGTCAGGATTTTTACGTTGAAGAATTCAGTTTTATCCGCCTGTTAAATGTATTTTCATATACCTCACAGACAGGGACTAATGCATGCAATCCATGTATTAGTTTATCAGACATGGAGTTCATCCATATCAATACCATACTAAAATCGATTCAGAGCGAATACGAATTATATACTTCATCAAATAATTCAGCTGTTATAATTCGCTCACACTTGAATATCATGTTGTTAAAGCTTTCTGAGTTGTACGAAACAAAATCAGGGAAATCAAATAATAACGACAGCATCCTGATACACTCATTATCGCATCTTATAGATTCGTACTTTATTCAGGAACAGCACCTGGGGTTTTATACCTCCGCATTTAATATCTCCGAAAGCCAGTTAAATGATATTTGCAATAAGCATTTTAACTGCGGGATGAAAAAAATATTGCAAAACAGACTGATGCTGGAAGCCAGAAAACTGTTGCTAACCTCTGAATTATCAGTATCAGAGATTGCCTATAAGCTGAATTTTGAGGATAATTCTTACTTCAACAAGGTTTTTAAAATTAAAACTGGCCTTACTCCTAAAAGGTTTCGCGATATTCATAAAAAATTATTACCACAAAAATCCTGAATCTTACCATTTTCAAAAATCTTACGATTTTATTTTTGCTGAATAAAATTGTAAGAACTATGAAGAAAATTGTTTTTTTGTCAGCGATAATTGTTTCGTCATTATTCGCATGTAAAAAAGAAAATTCCAATCCTCCAATTCAGGCTCAGACATTTGAAATAAATTCCACCGGTTCAACTGCCTGGAAATACTTTAGCTTTGCCAGTAATGACACAATAACCATCGCCGATCCCTCTAACTCAACAGCGTGGGATCTGGCTTTTCAGCGTTACCGGATCAAAACAAATGGTGGAAAATCTGGCAGTGGTTTAGGAAGCGCTGCAAATTCTTATCAGAAAGAGCAAACCGGATTTGATGCTTTAAAGATCGTTTCAGATACTGCAACCTTTGCATTGGATGATTCAATCAGTATTGCAATTCAGCAGGGCTATGCTTACTATGTGGTTAATCCTGTATTATATACATGGTTCACTCTGGAGTTTGCAACTGAGGGAACGCAGATCGTGCCAAGTGATTACATATATGTACTTAAAACCGCAACAGGAAAATATGCAAAAGTCTGGTTCAAAAGCTACTACAGTCCTGAAAATATTTCAGGTTATGTTACTTTTCAATACAAATATCAGCCTGACGGATCAAAAAATCTTGAGTAGATGCTGAGAATACTTAAGACGCTTATTATTTTATTATTTATTCCCTCTGTCTCTTTTTCACAGGTAGTCAGCTTATCAGGATATATTACTGGAACAGACAGCAGTTCAGTTACAGGAGCTACCATTACATTAAAAGGGACTACCTACGGAACAGTAACGGACAAAAAAGGATTTTATAAAATAAACAAAATAAAACCTGGAACATATACAATACGCATATCGTTTTTAGGATTCGAAACGAAGGAGAAATCAGTTGCCATTTTAAAAGGGGATACCCGTGTTGATTTTTCCATTATGGAATCAAACATCGATTTGAACGAGGTTGTTGTTACTGGCACAAAATCAGAAAAAGCGCTAAAAGATGTTCCAATTATTACGCAGGTGATAAGCGCCCGCAAAATGCTTCAATTGGGTATTACCAATGTTACTGATGCACTGCAGAAAATGGTGCCGGGTCTTAATGTGAGCCATTTCGGGACATTGACATCAGTTACGCTTCAGGGTATGGATGCGAAGTATATACTGTTTCTTATTGACGGGGAGAGGATAGCAGGGGAAGTAAATGGTGATATCGATTACTCAATGTTAAACCTTGAGAACATTGACCGGATTGAGGT
>PLLX01000020.1 GCA_003141415.1 Bacteroidales bacterium | reverse complement strand
CGTCCGAGTTATATGTAGGGTTAGTTTTAAAACTGTCATGATGTATGAGAACTATGTCGTCCAATCATTAATCAAGTCATACAGGCATTGACAGACTGTAAACCTCTTCCCGCAAACTTTGAACTTATCATTGATTTGGGATGTGAGTTTTGCGGGATGTGGTTTACAGTGTTTTTTTGTAGACACAATTAATCAACGATAGCTTGATAAACCAATTCCCTAAATTCTTTATTGACAGGGTAATAATAATTCGGAACGAACTGTGTCATTAAGATCAATATTAATTCTTCTTTGGGATCAATATAAAAATAAGTATTAGCAGAACCTGCCCACCAATATGAACCTTTTGTGCCAACTATTTTTGATTGATTAGTGTCTTGCAAAACTGCAAAACCAAAACCAAATCCCATCCCTGATAGTAATGGGCCAAAAAAATCATCATCAGGCATTATCTGGTTTGAAATATGATTTGAAGTCATTAGATCAACCGTTTTGCTCTGTAAAAGTCGCACTCCATTGTATTCCCCTTTATTCAGCAACATTTGCGAAAAAATCATATAATCCGTAGCAGTCGAAACAAGCCCTCCATTACCTGACAGGAATTTCACAGGCGCGGACACATTATTTATTTCCGGATCCGTTAAAACTTTAATTCCAATGCTATTAGCAAGACTATACACGGCACAAACCCGGTTTAGTTTCTCTTTAGGGACAGAATAATCCGTGTCTATCATTTTTAGCGGCTTAAATATTCGCTCCTTAAAGAATATATCTAATGGTTTGCCAGAAATAACTTCTACTAAATATCCTAATACATCTGATGATCTACTATATTGCCATCTCGTTCCGGGTTGGTATTTAAGAGGAATTTTAGATAGTTTTTGAATCATATCTTTTAATGTCCCATCGGAAAGATTAGCCGTCCTGTACATCGAATCCACAGGATTATTTTCCCCACCGCTAGCTAGTCCTGATGTATGAGTTAAAAGATCACTAATAGTCATGGGGTTTATTTGATCCACTAGATGTATTCCATTTTGATCTTTAGATGAAAATACTTTCATATCCTTAAATTCGGGAACATAATTAGCAACTGGGTCATCCAATTGGAAATAACCCTCCTCATATAGCATCATTACGGCGACACTTGTGATAGGCTTTGTCATCGACGCAATTCTAAAAATAGTATTTAGTTGCATTGGTTTGTCAACATCCATCAATCCATACTTTTCAAAATTGACAACTTTACCATGGCGGGCAACCATTGTGATCAAGCCTGGCAGTTTGTTTTCGTCAACGTATCTCTGCATGACAGGCATTATCCGATCTAAACAATCTGATGACATACCCACTTTTTCTGGTTTGACAGTGATTAATTTAACTTCTTGCTGAGGGCAACTAACCAAGATTGCAAGAACTATGCATAAAAAAATTGTTTTATTCATATATTATCTATTATTAGCTAAATTAATAAAAAATCCCAGGTCAGCAAAAAAAGCAAGTGGTTGGCAGCAGCGTAGGCTGTCAAGGTGGCACTGCAAAAACCATGACAACTGCGCGATGGCCGGCAGCCCTATTGACTTTGTCTCGACAACAGGATCAGTCCGGGTGCCACAAGATTTGATAAGTGGATTAATGTTTACTCGCATAGACTTTTGTATGCGAAGAGAAAATAGTCTAGGTTGCAAAAGGCAATTAACCAAACCGTCCGTGTTATGTGTAGGGCAAATTTTAAAGTTGTCTCGGTGCCGAAGTTTTAGTAAAAAAGTACCCAACTGACAAAGAGAGTGAAGAATTAGCCATTTTCTCGTCCTGAAAATATTCCCACATGATATTATTCAATCCATACTTATAACTGGCAGTTATGATGAAGTTTTTGCACCTAACTCCCAATATTGTGGATAACCCAATATCAAATCTCTTTATATCAGTGTAACCATACTCTCTAACTAGATCACTCTTAATATAATCACGTGGCTTGTCCCAACTAATTTTATCAGTAATTGATAAGTCATTACGACCGGCTATTTCCGTTGTAATTTTGCCTTGAAGTCCATAAGAAATATAGGGTCCAATCCCATAAAAGAGATTAATTTGATTTAGTCTGGTATTGAATTTTATGTAAACAGGTAACTCAAGATAAGTAAGTCTACTTGTCATGTCAGCGGTGCTGTCCACATGGGGTAAATAGTAATACTTAATGTGTTGATTAAATCCTTTTTGAGTGATTGAAAGACCTGACCACAACGACAAACTTGAATTTAGATTATATTCTGCAATAAAATTGACATTGTAACCAAAAATGGGATTAATTCTAAATGTATTTAAATCACGAAGATAGACAGACATTGTGGAAAGGTTTGATCCTGCAGAAATTCCGACAGATAACTGTCCAGCCGACAGTAAGGACGAGCAAATGAAGGCACAAAAGATGATTGACTTTTTCATGGTTAGACAGGTTTGTTTAATTACCATATAACGCTTTTAAGTCGAATTTATTATTGATAATCTCAGTCATTTTTAATTCAGGATTAAGTCCCGAAGCACCATTCCCCTTCTTTAAGTTATGTGTAGGGCAATTCACAAATATCTCTTATACAGTACGTTCGTCCTTACACATAACGACCCGGAGGTTTAATGAGGTGCCGTCCGTGTCAGAACTGGCATGCGTTTTTGCAAAGTCNNTGGACGAGCGTTTGGTGTCACGATGAAGTTGTCCGGGCTGGCAAAGGCAATTCAGTGAACCGTCCGAGTTAGCGTTTCGTTATTTATTATAATTATTAGATCAATTTACTTATGAGGTTCTTATCAATTAATTTTTAAACAGCGAACTGAAGAACCCATATTCTTACTGAAATCGTAGTTACTAGTTACTCCACTGCATTTGTTTGATATAGTCCAACACCAGTTGTCCCCTACAAAAATAGGAGAGTAAGTTGAACTACTTAGAACTGAAGAACTCCACCAATAGGTCTCAGAACCACTCGCCAGAAAAGAGCCGTCACCGTTTCGTCGACCACATGGCAGAGCTGTAAAACCGCTTTCATTAGTGCCTATACTGTTACTTGGATAATTAACACCTAATCCACCTATAATACCAATAGTCCAATGGAAAGTGTTTTTTTCTCTTAGTTTATCGCCAGCAATTCCAACTAAGCAGCTTCTTCCAACAGTGTCGCCTAAGTAGGTTATTAATGTTACCCATTCATCATTATTTGGAACATACCAGCCCAGAGGACAAAGCCTGCCAGTCTTTATTGTGTAAGAATTATACAACGCTCCATATGTTGCTTTATAATTAGTAGAATTATTGTCGAACCAACAATAAGCAGGAGTTGTAATATTACTCCATGCGGTGTCGTTTGTTATCAGAGGTATATCTATCCCATCATTATATTTGGTAGTTTTCAGGTTTTCAGCCATCCAGGTTTGAGTACCAATAGTTATAGTTTTATATACATTTCCATCATAGTCGGTCATTGTTTCATAGGCTAAGTCAGGATTAAAGATAATGGGATTCAGAGTAACAGGTTTATCCTTTTTGCACGAAGGATACAAAAAAATTACTAGGATCAACATTTTGATTTCAAAAGTAATTCTAAATGTCATTTTCATCTATTCGAGAATATTTTTAAACCTAAGTCAAAAAGTAAAAGTTACGAAAATTCTTCGCTCAAGTCAAATATAAATTATGAATATATAAATTTCTTTGGCTTTAAATATTATTACTTCTGGCGTAATTTTTGCAATTCCCGGTTAATACAAATTTGTCTTACTATGCAAATAACTTTCCAGAGTTGGAATCACGATGCATAACAGATGAGAATATATTGGGTTTTTATGTGAATTAGCTTGACAGAAAAGCAAAAATTGCGACAATTCGATTACCTGCTTTAAGGAGTTAACGTTCGTTTTGTCATGATTAATTTGTCAAGGTAAAACAGATGTTATCTCGGCGATAGATTGTTTATAAGTCGCTCATGGAATCGTCTTGTAACGGCCTACAGATGAACGCTAACAGCCCGGCGGTTTGATTAGTTGCCGTCCGTGACAGGGTTGGCATGCGTTTTTGCAAAGTCCCGGCAGATGCCTGAAAAGTCCTGAGTCACGATGAAGCTGTCTTGACGGTACCAGGTCCGAGTGATGGAGCCGAGCTTTGTGTCACGATGGAATAGTCCAGATGGCGAGTAAAAAACAAGGCACCAGAGCGTCGGCCGGCAGCCCTATTGACGTTGTCTAGGAAGAAGGATCACTCCGGGTGCAACAATATTTTATAAGTTGAGATGATTTTACTCGCATAGACTTTGGGGGCTGATTGAGAAGTAGTCCGGGCTGCCGACCGTGTCCCGCGAAGCCTTTGTCTTGATATATCGAATTTGTCTCGAATAAGAAGGCGAAGCGGGAAGCCAATTAATTAAACCGACCGAGTTATATTTAGGCAAATATTTAAATTATCTTAATGACCAAGTTGTCTAGGTTCATAGAACTGTCTTTGTTAATAAGAGTTGATTTTTATATTTCAATTTTTAATAATCTTTGCAGAGTCTTGTTTTGACAATTTTGAATACATTGAAACATATGAAACTCTAATATTATCATTACCATCCATGATTTCTATGGTGTCATTATAAGGAACAATATGATTAGAAATTTTTACAGGAAGCTCAATTTGTCCGCTTATTGAGCAGTCGTGACTGCCATTTGATCCACTTCCTCCCCATCCACCTAATCGGCAATTGTGGTCTGTTAAAAAATCCTCTTTATCACCATTTGTAGTTATATCAACGGCAAAAACTGGCCTTCTTTGAGTTCCTAAGAAATATGTTGAGTCCACATGGACTTCTGTAATAATAATGCAGAAATATTTAATAGTATCTAATTGACTATACTCAATTCTGTCCTGATTTTCAAAAGGGACAAATTTTATTAAATATCCCTTAGTTAATGTTCCAAGATTAAATTCAACAAAAGGAGAGGGTACTTCTTTTGTCTTTGAACAGCTTATAAACGCTAATGCTAAAATAGAAAAGAACAATACATATTTTTTCATAATCTTATGTATTAGGGTTACAGATAAATAGCAAATATTATACCAAGTTTGGTTATATTTATGCAAGTAAATGCTGGCTAACTAGTCGGGGCAAACATTGCTTAAATATAACGGCCCGGCGGTTTGGTGAGTTGCCGTCTGCGTCGCGGTGGCGTGGTTTTTGCCAGTCCCGGTAGATGGTACAGAGATCTCGTGTCATGATGAAGTTGTCCGGATGGCGTGGTCCCGATAAGTGAGCAGGATTTGTCATGTCACGATAATGTTGTCATGATGACTCTGCAAAAACCATGACAACTGCGCGTCGGCCAGCAGCCCTATTACCTTTGTCTCGTCAGCAGGAACAGTCCAAGTGGTACAAGATTTAATAAGTAGGTTAAATTCTTCTCTCGTAGACTTTTGGGGCCGATTGATAAGTAGTCCAGGCTGGCAAAGGCAATTAATTAAACCGACCGAGTTAGGGTTAGTTTTTTTAAGAACATGAAACTTGATGATAATTTGAAACCCGTTATGTCCCTGTAGATGGAACGTATTTGTCTCGATATTTGAAATTTATAAAAGTAATAAGTCCCGATAGATAGGTATGAGCTACCTTGTTACAAACAATTGTACTAAAAACATCGCATTAAAAAGGATAAAGTATTTACATTGTTCATATAAGCAGGTGGGAAATATTATTTTTAAGATAACTTTATGTTTAAAATCCTTCGATTAATATATAATTCATACATAAGAATAAAGAATCCTATCGTAATTGAAATATCCGCCATATTCACTATTCCAGTATGAAATAGACCAAAGTTAAAGTATAAAAAATCAGTCACAAAGCCATATAATATTCTGTCAAAAACATTTCCTAGGCCACCACCGATAATAAAGCATATTCCTAAGATTAATAGTTTAGAGAGATTATTACTTGTCAATAAATAATAGAGAGCATATCCAAGCACAATCAATGGTAAAATTATCATTAGAATTTTATATATAATTCGTGGCAAATGATCTCCAAGGCTTAGAAATGCTCCAGTATTTTCAACCTTTGTTATTGTTACAAAATTACCTATTACACTTGTTCGGTCATTAAAGTCAATTTTTTGTCGGACAATACATTTGGAAATTTGATCGCATCCAACATTGGTTGTCAATATAATCAAAATCAATAAGTTTCTTATTATTTTATTTACTTTCATATGTACTTTCAGTTTAATCGCAATCCTCAATCATCGCCTTGCTGTTAACTTATTTTTAAAGTTAGATATTTTTCTTTTGATCGCTGTGACAATCCAGATATTAAAGTTGGTGTTGTCTTGTTAAGGGGAATTTATCAAGATTTTTGGTCATGCTAAAAGGAAAGGAGTTGTCTAGTTAAAAGAATTCTGCACTATATGTTATGGCTAGTCTTTTGTCACCTGTCTAACGTACAGGGAGGCTGTAGATTAACCCTAACTGCCTGGCGGTTTAGTGAGTTGGCGTCCGTGTCGCGGTGGCATGCGTTTTTGCAAAGTCCCGATAGAAGGACGTGAGTTATCCGGGCTGGCGAAGGCAATTAATTAAAGCACCGTCCGAGTTTGTGGCTGGTTTTTATTTTTTTTTGCTTCTAATGCTTTCCCATTTTCCCATGACGTCCTTTTCTCCTTCGAAATATGATGACTGAGAATCCTTTTTAAAAATCTCAAATGAAGGAGCGATAAGTATTTTTCCTGAATCAGGATATTCAGCAATATCAAATCCAATGTAGCTTCTAATGTCTAAGTAAGTACATGGTTCTAAAGTATGATTATAAAATTGATGGGCGCCTGAATCGCCAATTTCAAAAAATATAAGGTCACCACTTGCGACTACCTCAAATCCCTCTGGCTTTCGTAAAGTCATTGAACCTGAAATAATCATAAACAACTCTTCAGCAAATCTATGAAAGTGGTATGGTGCTGATAGTTGTCCTGGATTTAATAATCGAAGATCAAAGTTTAGATTCTTGGGATAAATCCCATTCTTTTTTATTGAGACATCTGAGAATAACCGATAGTTGTCAATCTTGTTAGGATCTTCTTGAAATTCTCTTTTTTCGGATTTTAATACTGTTGCCATATCTATTAGTTTGATTGATTTTGTGCAATTTATGAACTGTGTAGTGAGTTCGGACTTGCTACTAATTAAATAGCGCTTTATACACAGTCTTATAACAGCTCTCCCATTAAAGGTATGCATAAAAAATAGATTGACTGACCTGAGAGTTGTAAAATCTGACTTAATTGTACTGTTGTCCGAATCAAAATTATTCAAATTATCAACCGGCACAAAAATAACAAGTTTGCCTGCAATAAAACAGTAAGCCCCGGAGCTGATTCCAGGGCTTACTTCTCGCTGCATGGCTGATGTGCTGTCCGTCTCGTGCAAAAAGTGTGACAAACAACTTACCTTTATTGTCCATGTTATGGGCTGGTTTGATTTGTAATTATATAGATATTAATAATATAGGGTAATTTTATTATTGTCGAAAAGGAACTGTAGAAGTTGTCACGGATATATTATTTAGGTCAAAACCGAATGTTTTTAATGCCATTATTATGGATTTTTTGGATAGTTCTTTATCTGCACAGGGGCCAATTACAATATTATTAATAATGTCCTTACTAACAAAATGTTCGATGTAAGGAATAATAAGTCCTGATCTAATTCGATATTTTATATTTTCTTTAAATGCTTCATTTTTGCATAATCGCCACTCTCTTTCATCTTTGTATGCATTATCTTTTATGCTAAAACAATGCCCAAGGATTTTTAAAAATTTAAAAATATCTCTACCTACTATTGTCCCTTTCTGAATATAGAGTGGCATCTTGTCATATATGGAACTCCAGAAGGTAGTTAATTTAGAAATATTTTCGTTAAAGTCATATGAGCACGGGATGAATAAGGTGTTTGGTTCATCTGATCCATAGTCTTCTAACATTTTCTTGTCCAATCCAATTGCGACACCAGAACCATTTAGTCCGTATGATTGCCACATTGATAAATTATCCAGATTTTCTGAAAGTGCGAAGAGAAATGGTTCTCCAGGAGCCAAAGAAATTAAATCTGATTCATTGTCTTTCGTAAAAATTTGACTTACTCCGGTTTTATTGGGATTTTCCTTCTCATAGCTCAATAAAGATTGTTTTAATAAAGAAAGTGCAAGCTCATATTCAGTTGGATCATTTAAAAACTTAGCATGTGTTGCTCTTAGACAAATTTTGTCTTTAAGATTTTCATTTGTTAAAGATTCATGCCCTCTACTAAGAATCTTTAATAAAACTTCGGTCGAGGTATAATGAAAAATCAGATTTTTTTCCATGGATTTAAGTTATTGAGGGAATTGTAAGGTTATAAACTATCTGTCATGCAGGTAAAAACTTGCACATAACTTGTTTTTATGGGCTGGTTTGATTTAATTTATCGCATCTATTTTTAAACCTATTTTAATGTCACCATTTATAAAGTTGTCTTTTACCCAATTAGGCTGATGTTTCATCAAAGAAATTACTTCTTTATTTTTATCTACATATTTGAGAAAATTTTCAGGCATATGTGTAATTGGTTTTGTATCAAGTTGCTCTTCGCCCCTTAGATACGCTAAAAAGTTTTTTGATGAACTTAATACTGGTGTTATATGGCAGTGACATCCCCAATGCCAACCTGTAAATACAAATGTCTTTGGGTAGATGCCTTCTAGTTCATCACATATATCTGTCTTTTTGTGCGAACCTGATTTACTTATTTTGTACCCGATAACCATATCATTCTGTTGATTTTTTCTTTGATCGGCTAGTAGAAAAGATTGGTTAGTTAATGAAACCATTAAATCGAATGCATTTTCCTTAGTAGTTCTGATGAGTTGCTTATCTAGGGGTGTTGTAATAGAGTTTGGATTTAAAACCATTTCCCCATTTTCGTCACGTCTTCTACGAAATATTGCTTCGGGATTTTCTAAGTAATTTTGAATTTTCTTACTAGTAACCTGAGCTCCTTCACCCTTTAAAATTCCAATTCCTAATAGTATTTTTAGTTCAGAGCAGTGACCCTCTTCGAGCCTCCAGATATAATTGCATATGGCTTCTGAGTCAGCAGTTCTTTTAATAAACATTTCTAAGGCATCAAAATTACTTGGATGGAAATTTTGAATGTTATGTCTCTCATAATCTGCAATACGGGAAAGATAATCGTTGACAATTTGATCATTCTTTTCTGAACAGGAAGACCAGTTTTTTAAAATTCCGTCCAATTTGCTAGTGTTTCTAAACATTGGTTCTAAATAGCCACAGAAATCGTTTAATAAGTTACATAAATCATTGAAATTATCTTTATTTGAAGACAAGATATTTCTTTGAACTTCTGCAATTTTAACCGACTTTTTTAATTCCTCATCATTGAAATATTGAAACTCTAGAAGATTAGTATTTAGAAAGTTGTGAAGAGTAGAATTATATTTAAAAAGGTTATCTTGTACTGATCCATATTTTAATAAATCTTGATATAGTGGTTCTACATTTATAAAACCAATTGGGGTTCCTTTTCTTAGAATAATATAATTTGGAGCACCGCAAGCAAAAAATACTGGGTCACTGACAATTTTGAGAGTTTTGTCAAAACAGCTAAATAAATTCCTTAAGCTTTTTTCAAAAAGTTGATCCTCTGATAGTCCTCTTTTAGAATCAATAACAAAATTGTCTAGATAAGCTTGGATGTCCATTATCTTAATAGATTATCATTTAGTTCATCAATCGTCAATGGAAGCAAAAACTTGCCTGTACCAGCGTATTAGCTGCTGGTTTTGTTTATTTATTCAATTCTCGACTGTGTTCTTCTGGTTTTCTTATCAATCCTCCACACAAGTCAACAAATATTTGTAGGTCAAATGTCACTTTGTTAATTAAATCATTAATATTTAAATTCATCAAACGATTGACCTTTTTATCTATTTGAAGAATAATCAGAGTATCATTGAGTGTCTCCCTAAACGGATGCCCTCCTTTATCCATTCTCATTAAATCACCGTCATAATGGACTAAGCAATTTCTTAAACTTCCTAACTCAGGTATGGTTGGGGACAAGTATGATGGGTAATTAATATTATATCTTTCTTTTAATACGAATAAAGAGAATCTAATATTCATGAATGATATCGAATTATTAATGGGTGCATTTTTTATTTTATAGTATGCTTCCCAACTATTAATATGAGTCTTAAGATAATTTTTCCAAAAGTCTTTAGCATTCATTTCTCTTTCTGGTAAATTATCTCTATCCCCTATATAATCTTGCATGAATGAATCAAAAAGATTAACTAAGTAGACTATCTGCATTTTATATAAAGCCCAGACGGCTTGTGTGTTTAATGAAAACATTTCATGGAAATATTTTGGATTTGCTGATGTCATCATATCCTTGTTGCCACGTTCAATTAATTGAGTTAACCATCCAACTTCATTTCCAATTCTTTTAGCATACTCTAAGCAAATGTTTTTCATTCTGATATAGATTAATTGACTGATAGTTACCAACTTGTAGCTAACGGCCCGACAGTTTGGTGAGTTGGCGTCCATGTCGAGGTGCCGCGTTTTTTGCCAGTCCCGGCAGATGGACGTGCACTTACTGGTCACGATGAAGTTGTCTTAACGGCACCAAGTCCGGGTAACGGGTATGAGTTTTTGGTCATGATGAAATAGTCCAGACGGCGAGCAAAAAACAAGGCACCAGAGCGTCGGCTAGCAGCCCCATTGACTTTGTCCCGGGAGACGAAACAGTCAAGGTGCCATAGGATTTAATAAGTTGAAATGAGTTTAATCGCATAGACTTTTGTAATCGATTCCGGATTTGTCAGGGCTGTGGAAGGCAATTAATTAAAGCACATATGATAAAAGCATAGTCTCAGGTGCGTTATCAATAATTCTTGTAAATTATTGTACGAAAACAAAATACGAGAGACTATGCAAACACAAGTTACAAAAAAAATCGATTTCAAAGGCAAAGACCTTTTTATTGGTTTAGACGTTCATAAGAAGAGCTGGAGTGTCACAATCCTCGTCGAAGGAATGGAACACCGAACTTTTACTCAACCTCCTGATCCCCGGACTTTATATAATTATCTTCAAAAGATGTTTCCGGGAGGGACTTATTACAGTGCCTACGAAGCAGGTTTCTGTGGTTATGGAATCCATCGGGCGCTTAATGATCTTGGGATAAAAAACATTGTTATTAACGCAGCAGACATCCCCTCAAGCCAAAAAGATCAGCTTCAGAAACGAGATCCTGTTGACAGCCGCAAGATCGCCAGAGCACTCGAAAAAGGGCTACTCAGAGCCATCCACATTTTTGACAGGGATATGGAAGAACTTCGATCTTTAAATAGGACAAGATTCTATTTAATGCGCGATTTAAGAAGGAGTAAAAACAGAATAAAAAGTTTCCTTCAATATTATGGAATTTCAATTCCCCTTGAATACGATAATAGTTTATGGACCTTAAAATATATTGACTGGTTAAAACAGATACAGATGAAGACTCTTAGTGGTCAGGATGCTTTTTCCAACCTGATTAGCTCTTATGAATATCACAGAGAACAGATACTTGCTTTAAGCCGGCAAATCAGAATCAGAATGCGTGAATATGATAATGAATTATATAACCTATTAAAAACCGTTTCCGGCATCGGCCCTCTGACTTCAAGTGCATTAATAACCGAGCTTGGTGATATTAACCGCTTTCCTCATATCAATCATCTAAGCAGTTTTGTAGGGTTGGTTCCCAGAGTAAAACAGAGCGGCGAGACATCTTACAATGCAGGAATGACCTTTCGCTGCAACGAATACCTCAGAACATTGTTAATTGAATCATCCTGGCAGGCCATACGGCTGGATCCGGCTCTTATGCAATATTATCAACAGCATATAACTAATAATAAAGGGCAGAAAGTAATAATCAAAGTTGCCCGTAAATTGTTAAATAGAATAAGATATGTAATGAAAAACAGACAACCTTATGTAACAGGTGTAGCTTAATAGAAAACATAAATCTATAAGATCTCAATCAGTTAGGGATAGCGCAAAACTCGGCATGTAGCAATAGATTACAAATTAAAGCCTTCGCACCCTTATCTATAAAAAATGACATGTGATTGCGGCAGATTATACTTGACCGCTTATAGCAGCCTGATTTTATAGAATTTATAAGAAGAAGTTTTTAAGATTATTATTTAATTTTACAGAACCTCGGGATCATGCTTTTCATAGCACCGTCCGAGTTAGCTGCTGCTTTTTTTTATTGTCAATGAGGAAATTTTATCTGGTAAATAGTTGGCCAAAACTTGCCTGTCACAAAGATTCTGTCTTTTGATGAATCGTAAGCTATGCCATTAGTTGCCTCTGACATGGGATAAGACTTTCTCGCCTCATAGAAGAGAGACGACAAATCAATTATTCCAACTATTATGCCAGTCTTGGGGTCAATTTTTGCTATATTATTGGTTGACCAGACATTAGCATATATATATCCATCTATGAACTCTAATTCATTCATGTATAATGCTGAAGATCCATTAAATGTTACGTTTAGTGTTTTAACAACTTTTAGACTGTCCGGATCGAGATATGTTATGATATTTGTCCCATCACTCATAATAATATATTTGCCATCTGAGGTTAATCCCCAGCCTTCTTTATTTGAATATTTAAAAGAACCTATTTTTTTGTAACTCTTTAAATCATAGATAAACCCAGTCTGATTTTTGTAAGTAAGTTGAAATATTTTCCCTTCAAATATGACGATCCCCTCCCCAAAATAGCTGTTTCTGTCTAACTCGACCTTGATATCAATTTTGCCTGTATTCAGGTCTACAATCCCAAAGACCGATCTTGTTTTCGGAAACTCCTCAGGTGAACCAGTACTCTCGAAGAGTTGATTGTTATAAAACAGAAATCCTTCAGTGAATGATTCGGTATCGTGTGGATAAGTCTTGATGACCTTAAAATTGATTGACTCGATTGTATGACTGCTATTAATCGACTTCTTACTAGAATGAGAATTATTGGTGCAACCCACTGAAATCCCTATTAGAACTATGATTTTTAGTAATCTGTGCATAATTAAATTTACTCTCATGTTTAGTTTTCAATTATTTATGTAATCAAGTATTTCTATTAGTGTGTTGAGTAGTCAAGGGTCGTCTCTGTTATTTGTCTGGATACATAATTTATCGGGTGTGCCTGGCATTTGTGGCAGCTAACTAAATAGTGTTTTATACACAGTCTTATAACAGCTTTCGCAATACTCATTTGGTTCCTGTTTACATTCTCTTTCTTACAGCGCTGCCCCGTCACTCACAGAAGCATTTCATCTACAATCCGTTCAATATTCAACAAAAAATGCTAATGCCTGACTCTTCACAATCGATATGAAAGTTAAACAAAAAATGAGATTGCATACACGGATTTGCACAAATTTTAATAAATACCCCGGCGGAGTCATATTCTACCGGGGAAACCTTATAGGAGCATTATCACAACATCTGATTGATATTGTCATTTTGATCATTATCACCAAGGCTATCGATAATTATCCAGACAAGAAAAACTATGAAACAAATTGCAAGAAATACATTCATTTTGAGTTGTTTAAAGGTGAAATAGAAATTCAAGAAAGAAAGTTTACCCATGCTTTTATGCCTGGGTAAACTTGTGTAGTTTTTACAAAACGGGATCAGCATCCAAATACGATTCCGAAAGGTCGAACTCTGAGATCTGTTGCAAATTCCAACAATCATCACAGATATTTAAACTAGTAGAGAATATGTATCCTTCAGCGATTAAATCGAGCGTTTCGTCACATGGAAAGAAGTAAACTCCACATTGCCGGCATCTTATATTCATGATTTTAGTTTTTAAGTTATTTATTTTGCATTTTGAATTAGAGAATCCCTTGATCCGCAAAGCTGAAATATTCTCCATCCATTGTTAGAATAATGTGGTCTAAAAGTTGTATATCCATCAGATTACCAGCTTCTTTAATCTTTTGCGTGATCTTTGAATCAGATTCAGATTGATTTAGATTTCCGGAAGGATGATTGTGACATACAATGATCCCAGATGCATTAGCTTTTATAGCTGCCTGATATATCAGACGAACGTCCGTAACAGTTCCGGATAAGCCTCCCTTTGATACAGGAAATATGCCTAGGACTGAATTTGATCGATTAATGAGCAGAATTTTAAATTCTTCTGTATGCTCAATTGAATCAGGGTCCCAATTCTCAATAAAAATATCATAAGCATCCCGGGAGCATTTTACTTTCAGACGCTCCGATGCTTTGATTCTAGTCCGATAAATGAGTTTTACCTCAGATATGGTAATCTGTTGTTGATTTTTCATAATAATATGATTTAGTGAATATTAGAAATAAAAAAACCTGGTCCGATTGGATCAGGCAATAGTTATAAATAAAAAAATCTCATGAGATAGTCAAGAGAATTCTAGCGCGAGCCGGATTTGCGAGATCCATCCAGCATCCGCCAATGCAAGCGGTCGTAACCGAGCGACTAAGTCAAGGTTTATGAAGTAACCGCGAGGCCCCGACCTTGACTTGTTGCGAGGTTTTACATTCCGTAAAGACCGCGTTTGGCGAATGATGATGGATGGCGCAGGCTCGCATAACCCAAGTGAGGTTGCGGTCTGCCCGGAATACCTATTGGTAATTTAACTCTTCATCCTGGGCAAAGGAAGCAGCCGAACCCCAATAACTCTGATGAAATTTCATTTTTATTTATGAGAGTGAACAACAAAATTACCTCTCCCTTATTGTTCTTCTACACTGTTAGAACTTTGGCATCTTGCAGAGCAACCTCTGTTTGTACTTTTTTGAGTTTGATGTATGATTCAAAACTGGTTAGTGTCTTGTGTCCAGTTTGAGCCATGATTAGGTGAACAGGTACCCCTTTATGTATTAATATTGTTGCGAATGTCCGTCGTCCTGTGTGTGACGAGCAAATTGAATAAACAGGTACATCTTCTGCTACTGTCTTCCCCCCTTTTACCACACTCGAAGCATAGTTGTAGGTCAGACCAGCTTCCTTACAAACTTTCTTAATAAGGCTGTTCATAGTTTGGTCAGCATACATTTTAGGAAGTTTACCACCATATTTTTCAAGAATTGAGAATACCTTTTCAGATATCTTGACTATAGCAGTTTCTTTGGTTTTATTAGCTGTATACTTCCATAGTATCCCATTTATTGACGTACTCTTTAATTGCTCCCAATCTGAAATTCTTGTTCCGGTATAGCATGAAAGCAAGAAATAATCTTTAACCATATTCAACTTAGGAGGTAATACTGTCCAAGCGATTTTCTCGAGTTCTACTGGTGAAAGTGCAACTTTGTCTGTTTCGTACTTTGGTCTTTTAATATCTTCAAATTTTCTGCTTCTATGTAAACCATCAGCAGCTGCTTTTCTCATAACCGCTTTAATTCTTTTTATATGACCACCAATTGTAGATTCCATAGAATCTTTGTCAGTTTTCAACCATCTTTGAAAATCATCACCAAATTTTGTATCTATCTGATCAAATACAGGACTATTCTCCTTAAAAAATTGGTCAAGAATACGATATGTCGTCCGGTAGTGTTTCCACGTTGTGGTAATAACCTTCTGCTGTTCTTCATAGTAGGATTTAAAATAGTCCATAAATTTATTACCCACGGGCTTTATAGTCCTTTTGCCTATTCTGTACTGTCTATAATATTCTTTCAACTCCTTCATTCCTCCGCCATTGGTAGTAAGGTCTGCTATAGCCAGCTGTAAGTCTATGTCACCCTGTCTCAGGAGACTATTAACGCTTTCAGCATTGAACATAACGAGATTTGTCTTAGCCTTAGTGCCGGACCA
This sequence comes from Bacteroidales bacterium, assembly GCA_003141415.1. Classification (GTDB taxonomy): domain Bacteria; phylum Bacteroidota; class Bacteroidia; order Bacteroidales; family VadinHA17; genus LD21. The sequence continues at coordinate 5,970 of PLLX01000020.1, read as the reverse complement.
GTCTTTTAGTGCTACTTTTATGTGCGTGGACTCTCTAAATCTCTTACCATCTATGCGTTGATGAATATAAATCATTCCAGATATCGTGTCCCTGTTAAAAGTTGCCATGATTTTTATCAGTTTTGGTATGGATCAAATATAAGAATTGTTTCGATAACTCGGACGCAATCCGGACGCTATATAGGGATATTCCTACATATATTTAACAATTCCAAGATTATTTTTGAACTTCAGATGACCAATCTATAATTACTGTTTATCAGACTATTAGATATAAAAAAAAGCCTTCGTGATTGAAGGCTTTAAGTGATCCAGCTGGGGCTCGAACCCAGGACCCCATCCTTAAAAGGGATGTGCTCTACCAGCTGAGCTACTGAATCCTCCTCTATTTTTGCGAGTGCAAATGTATGATAATTTTATTTTAAAGCAAAAGAATGGAACAATTTTCCAGGGTATTCTTCCATTTTCCAGGATAATTTAAATCATCCAATGTATATATGATTACATATCCAATAATATCTACCTCGAAAGGACCGGTATCTGCCTGTTTATTGATTCTTCGAGAGATATTAAAGTTTCGGTGCGGACAATACCTTCTATATTCTGAATTGTATCAGTCAGTATCATTCGAAGATGCTCATTATCACGTGTGTAAACTTTAATAAACAATGAATAATTACCTGTAGTATAATGACATTCTATGATCTCAGGAATATCCCTGAATTTTGCAATAACATCCCTGAAATGACCCGGATGGTCGAGAAATATACCAATATAAGCACAGGTTTTAAAACCTACCATAACGGGATCAACCTTAAATTCAGATCCTCTTATAACGCCAATACGAATGAGACGCTGAACACGCTGATGAATAGCTGCACCTGAAACTCCACACTCCCTTGCAACTTCAAGATATGGAATCCTTGCATTTTTTGTGATAATGTCGAGAATCTTCTTATCAAGATTATCAATTTGTAAATTTTCAGACATTTCAATAGTAATTAATTAATAGATTGAAACAATATGTTTTTATTTTCTTACAAATTTAAAGTAAAAATGAGAGAATGTAATACTCAACAATGAAATGTTTGAACAATTATTATTCTGATTCAGGCAGATCAGTTAGACCGATTTATGTAACCCACAATTTCTTTAATATCTGAAAAACCTTTTTTAATAATATAATTTTCAATTCCCTCAAGTATTTTAACAGACGACTGCGGATCAATGAATGAAGCCGTTCCAACCTGTACTGCACTTGCACCGGCAAGAAGAAATTCCAGAGCATCGGAGAAAGACATAATACCTCCTATCCCGATAACCGGAATTCTTACAGCATTAGCCACCTGCCAAACCATCCTGAGTGCGACCGGTTTTACAGCCGGACCTGAAAGCCCCCCTGTTATAGTTGAAAGAGCCGGTCTCATGTTTGTAACATCAACCGACATTCCGAGCAACGTGTTAATCAGCGAGACTGAATCGGCACCTTCTTCTTCAACAACCCTGGCAAAATCTACAATATTCGTAACATTCGGAGATAATTTAACAATAAGCTTCTTAGAATAAACAGCCCTTACTTCCCTGGTTACTTCCCGTGCCGAAGTGAGATTAGTTCCAAAAGCCATACCTCCCATTTTTACATTCGGACAGGAAATATTCAGCTCAATTGCCGGAATCCTCTCAAGTTTGTTAATTCTTTCAGCAAGAGCAATATAATCTTCAATATAACTCCCGTTTATATTCATTATTATATTGGTACCATAATTCAGGACCCGTGGATAAATAAATTTTTCAAAGTAATCGATGCCTTTATTCTGCAAACCCACTGCATTTAACATACCGGAGGGTGTTTCAGCCATCCTCGGATAGAGATTGCCTTCTCTCGGTTCAAGAGTAGTTCCCTTAAGAACAATTCCTCCAAGCTTTGATACGTCAAGAAAATCATCAAACTCAGATCCATATCCAAATGTGCCTGACGCAGTTAATACCGGATTTTTGAAATGCAAATCACCGATAGAAAAACCAAGATTTACCATTTTAAATCATTTACATTGAAAACCGGACCATCAATACAGGTGCAAAGGTTGCCTTTAACTGTGTCAACAATACAACACATACATGCGCCTATTCCGCAAGCCATGAGATTTTCAAGTGACACTTCACAAATTATATTCTTATTTTTGCTGTAAGCTGCTATTGCTTTCATCATTGTATACGGTCCACAGCAATATATTCTGTTATATTGTCGGGCTGTTAATACGGTATGGCTTGTTACATAACCCTTTTCTCCCATGGAGCCATCTTCAGTTGTAATGAATACATTTCCTATTGTATGATATTCTTCAAATTCAATTATTCTTGCATTGTTTCTGAAGCCAAGAAGGATATCCGGTAAAAAACCGTTGGCCTTTAAGTATCTTCCCAAAAATAGCAGGGGTGCTATACCACATCCGCCTCCAACAAGAAGCACTTGCTCGTTTAAGGAAGGCAAAGAGAACGAATTGCCTAAGGGGTAAATAAGATTAAGTATATCACCATTTCCCAGTTTTGAGAGGGTTTTTGTACCCATTCCTGCAATCTGAATCAGTATTTTAAAAGCATTTTTCCCATAATCAACGTCATGGATTGATATGGGTCTGCGCAGAAATGTATCCGGGCTGCCATCAACCCTAACCTGTGCAAACTGACCTGGTTTAAAGTCCGGAATTTTAGTATTCCCCGATAGTTCGAGAATAAAAGAATCATTATTAAGATGCTTATTTCCAATTACTTTAAGATCTTCGATACGTTTTGCCATCTGGTGTGCCTTTACGACAAAGATAATTTTAATGACTCACTTCAAAAAATTTAACCGGAGGATAATTTTTTTATCGTTAGAAATCGAAAAGAAAAAATTATCTGCGCGGAACAAACTCCTCAAAGCTGTTATCCTCATAGAACCAGATAATTTTAATAACTTCTGAGGCTGTTTTGTTTGATGAAATAGCAGAATCTTTTATTGTATTGCTTTTCATAACATCCTTATACTCAATTTTCGGCTTATTAAACTCAATTTTAGATTGTACTTCATTACTTTCACCGTTATTCCCAGTCTCATAATCAAACAGACTTTGCATTTTACCTTCTTTATACATTGATCCTTTGCCGAACAACAGCCAATCTGTCGAGAGGAATTGATATTTCTCAAGCATTTTCAATATAAAATCTAGGCTTGGATTATTCCGCCCTGAAAGTATATGGGAGATACCTGAAGCCTGAACACCAATTTCCTCTGCTAACTGGGCTGATGATTTGTTTTCAATCTTAAGAAATTCAAGTAAACGCGTTTTCATTGTATGGTTAATTAGTATTACAAATGTAAATAATATAAAATTTCCATGTGTAACTTAATGCAATTACATATGTAACATCTATTAATTTAACAGTTTCAGACAATATGTATTGAATTTGTATATATCTGATATATTGGTAAATAAAATAAAAATCTATGTGAAGTTTTACAATAGTTTAGTTATACAATATCATAGTATACAATATTTTAACATGTATATCTAAATATATTTGGTCTTATACTTAGTGTTTTCTCTGGAAATGAATGTTAATTACTATTACTAACCATATTTATAGTATTGATTTATTGTTTATTATAAATTATTACTTATCACAAATTATTTTATTTAACTATGTAATCTAAAATATATGAAAAATCGATTATAAGTGTAATTAACAAGTAGATTTATTGTAATTACAAATGTAATGCCAGCTGTATTTGTATACTTATTATAATTTTGGACAGCTAAGAAATATTTTCGGAATATTTCAAAAATAGGAATATGGAGAAATCGAATATTTCTGATATCCGGCTGTTCCGGGCTGAATATTCAATTCTGGAGAGGTTGAGGCTAAGGGACGAAGAGACAAAGAGACGATGGATCAGGAATAGATAGACAGACCTTTTATTCAGGTTTGAAATTTCTGGCTGCAACATCATCAAACTCGTTCTCAGAGCGTGCAATTGCGGCTGTAGCAAGGCAATTCCCGATTACATTGACAGAAGTACGTGCCATATCCATCAAAACATCGATACCAAGTATTATAAAGACAGGTTCGACCGGTAGGCCGAAACTAGAAACTGTTCCGAGTAAAATCACAAGAGAAGCTCTTGACACACCTGCAACACCTTTGCTTGTAAGCATAAGGGTAAAGCAGATCACTATCTGTTTTTCAATGGGAAGATCAATACCGGCAGCCTGTGCAACAAAAATTGATGCCAGAGACAGATATAACGTCGTGCCGTCGAGATTGAAACTGTAGCCTGTCGGTATAACGAATGCTACAATCTTTCTGGGAATCCCAAATTTTTCCATCGATTTCATTGCTGAAGGCAACGCAGATTCGGAGTTTGAAGTTGCAAATGCGATTGTTGCAGGTTCGGAGACAGCCTTAATGAATGGCCCGACAGGTATTCTGAAAATCAAAGCAACAGGAAGGAGGACAAAGGTGAGGAATACAATTAAAGCTACATATAAAGTAGCCAGCAGTTTAAATAGATTATAAAGTATATCCAGCCCCATATGACCTACAGTATAAGCAATAGCTGCAAATACTGCAACGGGAGCATAGTACATGACAATATTTGTGAACTTAAACATTACTTCTGAAAGGCTCTCACTAAATCTGATCATGGGCATTCGGTACTTTTCTTTGACCATCGCTGTTGCAATACCGAAAATAATGCTGAAAATCACAATCTGAAGTATCTGACCTTCAAATATTGCTTTCGCTATATTCTCGGGGAAGATGTGAAGAATAAAATCACTTGCAGTCTGAGCTTTAATAGCAGCAATCGAAGGTGCCTCGGGACTTGGGGGTAACACAACTCCCACACCTGCTTTTCCAATGTTAATTGCAAGAAGTCCTATGAATAAGGCGAGTGTAGATATTATTTCAAAGTACAATAACGATTTCCATCCCATTCTACCGATCTGCCTGATATTTGCATGTCCTGCTATACCTACAACCAGTGTTGAAAACAAAAGAGGTGCGATAATGGTTTTTATCATCCTCAGAAAGATGTCGCTCAGTACCTGCAATTTTTTTGCAACATCCGGAACATCATATCCGAATTCAGCACCGGCAACCATACATACAAGGATCCATGTTGTAAGAGACCTCTTACACAAAGCATAAACAAAAAGAAGTATGACAGATAATATTCTAGAGATCAGCAGAATATTCGAAGGAATCTCCAGTATCTTATTGGTTTTTAAAACTAACAGAACTAATGTTATGCTAATAGCACTTAGAAGCAAATAAGGGAAAAGTCTCCAGGCTTTTTGCATTAAATATCTATGTTATGCAAACTTAAATGACTGCTAAACCTTATTAACCGCATTTGACTGAACAATCTGAATGTTCTCTGCTATTACACCCCGAACAGGAGTTCATAGTTGCAGCTAATTCTCGCTCTGTGGCTTCACGGACTTCAACAATTTTACCTGAAAAAAACAGATCCAGGCCAGCCATAGGGTGATTGAAATCCATCCTGACATAAGTTTCTGTAATTTCGTTAATCATTCCTGTCAAAGGATTCCCGTCTGAATCCGTCATCGGGACCTCATTGCCTACCCTGCAAATGTCTTCATTCAATTTTCCATCGGTTTCAAATACGGCAACAGGAACATTTATTATCATTTCTTCCCTTTTATCACCATATGCCATTTCAGAAGTGAGTATAAACCTGAAAAGATCTCCTGTTTTTAATAAACTTATATTTGATTCAAAAACCGGCAATAACCTGCCTGTTCCATAAATAAATGTTAAAGGTCTGGTATCGTCCAGAGCTTCTATAATTCTTCCGCTTGAATCGTTTTCCCGCAGTTCATAAATCAGAGAGACCATCTTATTATTTTCAATTTTCATCTAAGTTTTATTTTTAAGGTTCAAATATAATTTAAATTGCCGGCTGGC
>PLLX01000072.1 GCA_003141415.1 Bacteroidales bacterium | reverse complement strand
ATACCATGGTGGCATTTGAAAAAGTACTTATAGAACAAAAACCGGACTGGGTTGTCGTTGTCGGTGATGTAAATGCGACCCTTTCGTGTTCGGTTATTGCAAAAAAACTAAATATAAAATTGTGTCATATTGAAGCAGGTCTGCGTTCGGGTGATATGACTATGCCCGAGGAGATAAACCGCCTGGTTTCTGACAGACTTTCAGATCTTTTATTTACTCCGGACGCTCTTTCTTCTGAGAACCTTAGAAAAGAAGGAACATCTGAAGAAAAAATTCATTTTGTGGGTAACATTATGATTGATACCCTTGAAGCTAACAGGGAAAAGGCTGGACATATCCAGCTAAAGACTATTATTAAAGAAAACCTTGTCGCTAGATGTCTATACACGGGCAAGTCACCTGTTGATTTTGGTTATGCATTAATGACCCTTCATCGTCCCTCAAACATAGATTCAGAAGAAGTTTTCGTCCCTTTGATTAAATTTATTTTACACGAAGTTACGAATGATCTTTTGCTTATATGGCCAATCCACCCACGTGCCAGGAAACAATTAATTAAGCTTGGATTATGGAATAGCATAATTAATAACCCTTCGCTTATTTTACTTGAGCCTGTTGGGTACCAAGAGATGGTTCGTCTTAATATGGGTGCTAAAATAATGTTGACCGATTCGGGTGGCCTTCAGGAAGAATGCTGTGTCCTGGGTACTCCTTGTCTTACAATGCGCTGGAATACAGAGCGACCGATAACTTTACGCGAAAATGGTGGCGTCAGTGTGCTGGTTGGAAATAATATAGACCGAATCCGAAAAGAATATTTTCACACACTTACTCTTAACCGTCTTCCTTACAGACCGGAATTATGGGATGGGCATACTGCAGAACGAATTATTAAAATAATTTTGGAATTTTCAAAAGTATGAATCAATTTTTAAGTGTTTCATTTATAGATAATTTACTCATGTACAAATGATAATCTGGATTGACTTTATAAATACTCCGCAAGTTTCATTTTTTGTTCCATTTATAAAGGAGTTTAAGAATAGTGGTCATGAAATTTTATTGACCTGCCGTGATTCGGGAAACACTGTCGAGTTATTGATACAAAATGAGTTAGCATTTCATATTGTTGGCAAAAAGGTTGGGAAAGGGATAATTCAAAAGTTATTATTTTTCACGGTAAGGTTATTTAGCCTTTATTTTTTTATTCGAAAGCACAAACCGGATATTGCTGCCAATCAGAGTAGTTTTTATCAACCGATAGTGGCAAAACTATTTAATATTCCCTGCTTGTATACAAATGATAATGAATATGCAAAAGGCAACTTGTTTGGTTTTTTATTTGCCACAAAAGTGGTTTTACCGGTTGCGCTTCAATATGAAGGATTTACAAAAAGATGGCCGTTAAAGTCGAAACTTTCCTTTTATCCAAGTGTTAAGGAAGCCATTTATTTGTCGCAGCAGCAAGAATTACTTACACTTGTATCTGAAAAGAAAAATAAAATCTATTTCAGACCGGAGCCATGGTCCGCACAATATTATAATGGTCCTTTGAATTTTTTTGACGATACTTTAATAAAATTGTCTAACGAATTTGATGTGATCGTACTTCCCAGGGATAAAAATCAGGCAGATCATTTCACACAGGATAAATTTAGTACTTTAGCAGTCGTATGTAAACCCATTAATCTGCAAAAAATAATAGGGGATTGTCTATTGTTTATAGGAGCAGGGGGCTCTATGACAAGAGAAATGGCTGTTATGGAGATACCGGTTATTTCAATTTATCAGGCAGAAATGCTCTGTGTTGATAAATATCTGGTTAATAAAGGACTAATGAAAATTAGCCCACATATTACATATGAAGAAATTAAAGTTGTTATTTATTCTGGCTCAGTATTAAAAAGAGGATGGGCAATATTGAAAGAAGGACAAGAATCATTTTCATTGATCAAAAATCTAATATACGATTTAAAACATGGTTAAACTAAAAGGAGCTATCTCAGGTCTGGGCAAGATGGGATTATCCCATGCAGCTATTGTTGGCGCACATCCCGAAGTGGATATTGTATCTGTTTGCGACACCTCCACACTGGTTTTGGATGCATTTAAGAGATTCACTAAGGTAAAAACTTATACTGATTATCAGAAAATGATAGACAATGAGTCGCTTGATTTTGTTGTTATTGCTACTCCTACACGTATTCATTATGAGATGGTCAGATATGCTCTCGAAAAGGGAATTCACACATTTTGTGAAAAACCTTTTAGTCTTACTATACGGGAGGGAGAAGACCTGGTAACATTGGCTAATCAGAAAAAGCTTGTAAATCAGGTAGGCTACCATAATCATTTTATCGGAACTTTCCGTGATTTGAAAAGGCTGTTAGATACTGATGTTTTAGGCGATCTAGTACATTTTACCGGTGAAGCCTATGGCCCGGTGGTCATTAAAGAAAAAAGTGGAACTTGGCGTTCAGATCCTAAAGAAGGAGGAGGCTGCCTTTTCGACTACGCTTCTCATGTCATAAATTTAATACAGGAGATAATCGGACGGCCAACAAAAGCTAATGGTTCACAATTAAAAAGAATTTATTCAAAAGAGGTGGACGATGCTGTATATTCAATCTTAACCCTCGAAAGCGGATTAAGTGGTGTTTTGTCAGTAAACTGGAGTGATGAAACCTATCGCAAAATGTCAACCTCACTTACTATTCTGGGCAAAAAGGGCAAAATAATCTGCAATGCCAGTGAAATGAAAATCTATCTGAAAGAGGCAAATTCCAAAGAAAATCTGGGTAAGGGCTGGACAATAAAATATATCACCGATTTTGCGATACCTGTTAATTTCTATCTACGAGGCGAAGAGTATAGCGCACAGATTGCTAATTTTGTCGATTGTATTATAAGAAAGAGTCAAACTGAAATAAACTCCTTTAAACAGGCTTTAATTACAGACAAAGTGATTGAATTATTAATTGCAGATTCAAAAAATTAAAATATGAAGATGGACAAAGTATTATTCGGAGACAATCAGTTTTTTGCAGTAAACCATTTGTCTGATGAAAAATCCAGGGAGCAGGCTATCCGGTTTAAAGACGATGCTGCAATTATCAGGGTATTGGATCAGGCGAGAGAAATAGGAATTAGCACTTTTATGTGTACAACTCATGATAGAATAGCAAATGTCTGTGATTACGTGCGGGCTAATCCTGAAAAGTACAGGGGTTTTAAAATATATCCATGTATGCCTTATGCACATAAGTACGCAAACGCTGTTACAGATTTGGGCATAATTGGAACTATAAAACAATATATCCCCGGAAATATCTTCAGCACATTTACTAAAGGCGGTGTTGCATTTATCAGGAAAGATTTTATTGGGTTTATGGAATTATTCATCGATGCAGAAATGAAAATGTTTAAAGGTATTAATACTCCTGTAATTTTTATTCAGAATGTTCTGGTCGACTTAATTCTGGGACTTAAAATGTTTGATGTATTTAAGGAGTATGATTCTTATATCCGTAAGAAATACAATGCCGAGCCCGGATATATAACCATGAACTTACCCGCTCTGCTCGATTCCCTGAACTCTATAGGTATTGAAAATCCTATTATTTGCAGTTCAATTAATAAAATTGGGTTTCGGATGTCGGGAGGTATAAATATTTATGAAAAATATCTAACCGAAAAAACATTTCGCCCTATAGCGTTGCAGGTTTTAGCAGCAGGAGCTTTGCGTCCCAAAGAAGCAATTGAATATATTGGTAAATTCCCAAAAATTGAATCGGTTTTGTTTGGAGCCTCTTCAAAATCTCATATTCAGGAAACAAAAGAACTAATTGAACAATATTTATAACAGGAATTTAATTTTGCATCATATAACTTTATTTAAAAATCCTAATATTTCCTTAGAATGACAATAAACTTCCTTGGCTATCAAATAGCACATTGCATTACATCTGACAAATTACCCATCGGTTAATTTATAATAATTTTTTTCGTGACAAATATTCCTTTGTAAAGTATCATAAGTATATAAATACCAGACTTAACATATGATAAATCAATTTGTTTTATAGTCTCTTCTTTTGATACATAGCCATTATAAACCTGTTTCCCTGCTAAATCTGTAATTACTAACTCACTTTTTTCATTTTGCAATTGAGTGATAAATTCAATCGAAAAATGACCATCATTTGGATTTGGATAAAGGTTAATGATGTCAGAATTAGCATCGTATTTTATAATAGTCCCCACTTCAAATTCGAAAGGTAATGAAGTAGTAGATGCATTTAAATTATCCATTGCAACTGCTGTTATCGAATAGCTGCCTGCAGCGACATCTTTCCATGTATATATATAAGGAGCTGTAGTCAGCTCGACAAGTTTTACCGCACCATTGTAGAATTCAACTTTACTTATTGAACCGTCCTGATCAGAAGCTATAGCTTCTAAAGTAATTGTAGAATTCGTTTCATACTTGTTACCTTTTAGGGGATTAGAGATTTCGACAACCGGAGGAGTATTTGCAGCATTTATACAATTATTAACTACGGGTTGAGCACTGATAGTTACAGCCTGTCCTCCTGAAGCAGTTTGCAGAGGATTACTTGAGGGTAAAGTGTAAGTTACAGTCACAATGTCACCATAGACTACTGCACTTGCAAGAGTTAGCATGATTTTGGTCCCTGAAATAGCAACTGTATTTACAGTTCTGGCAACTGAATTTACCCGGACTGTAAAGGATGAAGTAGCAGGCACAATATTAGCCAGGCTCTTGTCATAAGTCATTTCCAGTTGTGAAGCAGTAGTGTTTTGAATAATAGAACCTATATAGATTGGAGTTGCTAGTTGAGCCGGATTAGGATCAACCATCAAAACCACAGAAGCAAAGGGGAGCAGTGGAATACTATTAGCATATTTTGTCCCTTTTACATCTATCATAGGCTGATTTAATGTAATTGTCTTGTTTACGTTTGTTGCATTGTAGTAAAAATTAATTTCTGTCGTATCTGCTACTGAAACGCTTGATTTTTGAGAATTAGTATCGAATCCTGAATAAGTTTGCCAACCTGCAAGGGTATAGCCAATGAAATGTTTACCTCCTCCTGATGCATCTGCAAGGAACACAAGGTTATTGTCAATTGGCCTTGCATAATAATTGCTGTCAATAATACCGAAACTGCTTAGATCATTAAATGTAATTATGGTAGATAATCCGTATTGTGTGTTAGTTTTGGCTATAAAGATGTTGTTCTTTATACTTGTATTTCTTATAAGAGTAACTCCTCCGGTAGGAGTAGGTGTATCATCTGAGTAAATAGCAATTTGCATACCATTGTTATACAACGTATTATTTTTAACGACTATTTCATGTGCATCATGAAGAAGGATGCCATCATCATTGCAATTAGCTACTGTATTCCGGCTTATTTCTATATTTAAGGAATTGCCATCAAGGTATATTCCAGATGCACCTGCAAATTTATTGGGCACGCTTCCCTCCAATGCACCAATCCCATTTAATATTATATTATTTAGTACCTTTTGATTAGTATATTCAAATGGGGCCACGTCATAATTCCAATAATAAATGCCTCCGCCATCGTCTTTTATAGAACAGAAATTAGTAATAAAATTGTTCTGTACAAGGAATGAATTTCCTCTCCACCATATAGGTATATAACCAGTGCTATCAATCACACATTTTTCAATTGTGTTGTTTGAACCAACCAAAAAAATGGCAGAATATTCCGTCTGTTCATCAATTCTTTTACCCATTCCTGCTAATGTGCCTGTGTTTCTTATAGTGTTCTCACTTACTAAAATATGGTTAGTTGTGGCATCCTGAAACTCTCCTATACTTAAAGCATTATTATTAGTATGATTGAATGAAGATTTTACTATATCAAGGTATGTTGAATGACCAGCAGTAATAGCATTAATACCTGAAAAATCAAAGCTGCAATTCTGAATTGTAACGTTACTTGAACTGAGAATATCAAAAGCATCTTCATTTGAACCTGTAAAGGAAATATTATCAAAGGTTATATAATTTTGAGAAGTCATATAAACGAAGGTTTTAACTGTTGCCACTTGAACTTTAGTTGGTAAGCTTAAACTATAAACTTTTATTTTTTTAGTTGAAGGATTATAATACCACTCATTTTGAATGTCCAATGTTCGTGCATCATTTTGAATGAAGAAACCAAAACCATTCGTAGGCAAATAATTAGAACCTGAAGCAAAAATTAGCGTACTTCCAATGTGGGATGTAATATTGCTTCTGTCTATAATATAATGATTCTTTCTTAATACGATTTCTGCACCTGTCCAGTCTGGAGTACTTGTTAAACTATTGCTGGTAATAGAGGTAGTTCCTAAATGATTTTGATAAGTTAAATATCCTGTATTGGGATACCTACCCATTGCAGTATTTACTCCGTTTATCTTTACGATATTGCAGGTTGATAATGTCGAAACAGCATCTAAACTTTCCCAAATATTACTTCCTAGATTTGTCCATGCACTTACCGTTATAAAACCTGTTATGATTGGCTTTGCACCTGCCCCGTATGCCCCAATATAAATAGGGTTTCCTGCACTTCCTGACTTAGTAATAGTTATAGTTCCATAAAAAACATCACCCCGGTTAAATAAAATTCTGTCTCCAGGTTTTAAAGTGGAAGATGAGGCATTGACTTTTGCTATCGTCTTCCATGGTGTTGAAGCAGAAAGACCATTATTTGTATCATTTCCGGATGAACTTATATAATAGTCAGTAGCTGAGGCTATTGCACTAAAAAGGAGGAATGCTATTATCAAGGCATTTTTCAAAGGCACTTTTTTTTGACGAATATAGATAATTATTTGACTAAATACATTAATTTAAACGATAAATATGTCATTTTGTTACACTAAGAGATAATTTTTCCCGGAATTATTTATCAACAAAACAATTACAAATTATATAAGACTCAGAATAAAAAGTTGCGGTGATTCCTTATTCATATTAAATACTCCCCATTCTTCGGCAATGGATTTTCAAATATAAGTTTTTTTTCTAATGATCTTTCTTTTTTGAATATTTCTTCAAAAAAGATTGCAGATTTTGTTAAGGATTAATCAATATTTATGGGAGAGAGGATGTTAAGTGTTTAGGGTTAAGTGTTTAGGGTTTTTATAAAAAGTAGAATATGAAGGTTACTAGATTTGCCCTGTGAAATAAAACCAAAACCAGTGTGCTTACTTTCTAAAAATAACTACTTATATACCTTAGTATTAGCTATTTTGGATTGATAATTCACAGGGGGAAATATGGCAGTTAGGAAGAGAATTGTATAAGCTGGTCTTTGAAATAACTTCTGTAGAACCATTTGTTAAAGACTTCAGATTTAGGGATCAGATGAGAACCTCTTCGGGTTCAGTATCGGATAATATTTCAGAAGGCTTCGAGAGAGGAGGGAATAAAGAGTTTATTCAATTCCTGTCTGTGGCAAAGGGATCTTGTGGTGAAGTACGAAATCAATCTTACAGGGCTTTTGATAGTAATTATATCTCACAAGAGGTCCTCGACAATTTACTTGCCCGCACGGATATCATTTCAAGAAAAACAGCAAACCTAATACTACACCTTAAAAACTCTCAGCATAAAGGAATAAAGTATGATTAACCCTAAACACTGAACAAATTATTCGTTTAGCGTTTTTTGTTTCGCGTTGTGTGTTTAGTGTTTAGCGTCCTCACATCTCTCCGTACCTTTAGAGAGCTTGATTCCAATATTTTGTTAAATTTGTATCATGATTAGAAGAAAGCAACATATTATCCAATTGATTCGTCAAAAAGTAAACGAAATTGACAATACTGCGGAGGTCATCCTTTATGGCTCCAGAGCTAGAGGTGATGAACATCCAGACTCTGATTGGGATATTCTGATTCTTGTCAATTCCACGACAGATTTAGATTATGAACGGGTATTCCGTCATAGTCTATATGAAATTGAACTTGAATTAAGTGAGGCTATTTCAATTTCAGTTTATAATAAAAATGAATGGAAATCAAAGTATTGGATGACTCCACTTTATCAAAATATATCCAGGGAAGGATTAAGGATCTAAATATGAAGAGTACTCAAAAAGATTATACAAGATACAGAATTGAAAGGGCCTGGAAAACATTTGAGGATGCAAAATCCCTGGCAGAACTTAAGAGCTGGAACTCATCAATGAATCGCCTCTATTATGCTTGCTTCTATGCTGTACTTGCATTATTCTCAAAATATCAAATTAATAGTCATACTCATTCAGGTGCCAAGACTCAATTGTCACTTCATTTTGTTAAGACCGGAAAGCTTGAAAAAGAGTTCGGAATGCTATATGGAGATCTGTTTGACCTTAGACAGAAGGTCATCGCTCAACGCTCTACGCTCTCCACTCACCTCTCACCTCATATCTCAAATCTCTCCGCTCACATTTAAAAAGGCTGTCTCATAAGGGCAGTTTTTTTTTACTATAAAAGGTTCAAAATCATGCCTGTTGGATTAAATTTTATCCTTACAAACCCTCCGTTTGTCAAAATAGCGACTCTTTAGATAATAAATATAATACTTGTCTATTATTCAGATAATTAGCACTATAGGATAATATATATGTCA
>PLLX01000239.1 GCA_003141415.1 Bacteroidales bacterium | reverse complement strand
CTTCTTCCATAGTTTTGAATGGCTTTAACATCATGCGCAGTATCAGTGTGAAGTTCAACACTTACGAGTCCACCGAATTTCAAAGCCAGCCGGAGAGCATGTCTGGCATTCAGAATAAATGCTATCTCCTTAACTCTTTCTTCCTGTGGGAGATCCCTTACTACACTTTTTGCCTCTGAAATAAAAATATCATATAAACCCTTTTGTATTTCATTATTAAGCAAGGAATTATTTGTTGTCAGGGCGGCCATCTCCGAGGACCAGTTTGCTTCTGCCTCCTCAACATCACCCGTGTCGAGCCAGAGTTCTGTGCCCGTACCAACAAGTGATTCCCAGAAAGGGTCACTTTTCCCGGTAACATGTTTTTCATTCAGATTCTTCCAAACAAAATCGCTAATTCTGGTATTTATGTCAGCCATGGCTTCAAGTATTGATGTGAAATTAATTTATTTCGTTCTTCGATAAAATATTAAGGTCCTCCCCTGATGGTTGCTGGAAAATCTTAAGTCCGAACTCATGCATTATTGCCAGAAGGTGTTCAATTATCTCTGACTGCAGGTTTTCATAATGGACAAACTGCGTTTCTTTTGTAAACATATTAATTTGTAACTGCAGACCATTCCCGGTGTACGGTTCATGTTTCAGAATAACTGTCTGGCTTTTATCAGTATAAGGATGCTGTTTTAGAAAAGCCTCAGCATAAAATCTGAAAATTCCCAGATTAGTAATCCTTGAATAATTGAAAAAAGGAGTATCATTAGTTTTCGAATCTTTTCCTGAAAGAAGAGTTCTTCTTCCTGCAGAGTCAAAGACTTCTTTCAAACCCTCAACCTTTATGAGCCTTTCTTCCAACTCATTATCAAGAAACCTGACACTCTTTATATCAATGGATATCGATCTTTTTATCTGTCTGATCCCGGCTTCCTCCATCCCTTTCCAATTCTGAAAGGAATCATTTACAAGGGAATAGGTTGGAACAGTAGTTATTGTTTTGTCGAAATTCTGAACCTTTACAGTATTTAACGTAATATCCGAAACAATTCCGTCTACATCACGCTTCGGAATTGAGATCCAGTCGCCGACTTTAAGCATTTGATCAGCCGAAAGCTGAATACTAGCCACCAGCCCAAGTAAAGTATCCCTGAAAACAAGTATCAGAACAGCCGCCATCGCTCCTAATCCGCCAATAATAGTGGTGATATCTTTCTGGAAAAGTACCGATACAATAATAAGGATGGTAATAATTACAATAAATATCTTAAGAAGCTGAACATATCCTTTTATATGCCTGTGTTTGGCTATGGGCAGTGTCTTATAGATTTCATGCCAGGCTTCAATAAATGAGTTTATGACAACCATCCCTATCAATACAATATAAATATATGTCAGTTTATGAATAAAGAGCAGCCATGTTGAATATCCCTTAAGTGCCCATGCTGCCATAAACCAAATAACAAGTGCAGGTGCAAAATGTGATAACCTTGTAAAAACTTTTTGCTCAAGGAAAACATCATCCCAGGTGGTGCTGGTTTTTTTGACGATCCTGGTTACAACATTAAGGATGATGGCTTTAGCAATAATGTTTGAAAGCCAGCTCAAAAATATAACAATCAGTACAAGAGCTATCGTGCTGAGAAACGAAGAAAGGCTGTAACTAAATCCCGCATGAACAAATAAATCTTTAAACCATATGGCAGGATCGTTCATTAAAGGCATATTAGTATTGTAAATATTTAGTGGCAAAAATAGATAAATTATCAATCGGTCTGAATGAATATTTTTAGCTTTACGTAATTCTTATAAAAAAAATTGGTATGAGAACAATCATTTCATTCATTTTGTTTAGTGCTTTAATTACTGTTTCAGCACAGGAAAGTTTTAATAAGTATTTTACCGACAAAGTCTTAAGGTTTGATTTTATGCTTGCAGGAAATAGCGAAAAGACTGCTGTTTACCCGGTTGGACTGAAGGAAGAACCTTTCTGGGCAGGATCAGAAACCAACCTTATAAATCCTTTCAATTCGGGAAATTTCAAATATGAAGTTTATGATGCTGGCACGAATACTCTTATCTATTCGAGGCCTTTCTGCACACTTTTCCAGGAGTGGCAGACAACTGCTGAAGCAAAGACCGTTGACCGAAGTTTCTATGAGGTGGCTACTTTGCCCTACCCAAAAGATAAAATCAGATTTATACTCAGCAAGAGGGAGCGGAATGGTCTATTCTCAAAATTGTACGAAACTATTATTGACCCTGCCAGTTATTTTATCAGGAAGGAAAATCCCATAAATGTACTTACTACTAAAATTTATAGCAGCGGGAATCCTCATACATCTGTCGATCTGGCATTTATTGCAGAAGGTTATAAAGCTGATGAGATGGGGAAATTCAGGGAAGATGTAAAGAAGATGGCTGATTATCTTTTTGCAGAAGCACCATTTAGTGATTATAAGGATAAATTCAATATATGGGCGGTCGAAGCAATATCGCAAGATTCCGGGACTGATATTCCGGGTGAAAAAATTTATGTCAACACTGCATTGAATTCAAGTTTCTATACTTTCGATATCGACAGGTATCTGACTACACAGGATATTAAAGCTGTAAACGATTATGCAGCAGCTGTTCCCCACGATAATATCATTGTACTTATAAACAGCACAAGATACGGCGGAGGAGGCGTTTACAACTATTATACCGGCACAACAACAGGGAATCAACTCTCACCAAAGGTTTTTATTCATGAATTCGGTCATGGATTTGCTGGATTGGCAGATGAATATTATGCATCTTCTGTGGCTTATGATGAGTTTTACCCCCTCAATGTTGAACCATGGGAACCAAATATAACAACAATGGTCAACTTTGAATCAAAATGGAAGAAGATGATCAGTAAAGATACTCCACTTCCCACCCCTTCTGAAGAAAAATATAATAATGTAACCGGGTTATTTGAAGGTGCCGGATACTCCGCAAAAAGAATATACCGTGCAGAAATGGATTGCCGTATGAAGAGTAATGGGACAAAAGGGTATTGTTCAGTCTGCCGGAATGCTATTAAAGAAATGATTGAGTTTTATATAAAATAAAAAACAGTTAGAGACGTTGCATGTAACGTCCCTAACTACCCGTTTTTATTTGTTCTTTCTGTCGATAAGATAGAACAATACAAGGCTGAGGCCGCCGAATAAGAATACCATTGATACATAATCCGGCCCATGTGACATAACCTCCATAGACTCGAGAATAGCGCCGGCTATTATGCCAACTCCCACACCCATAAAAAGCATTCCGATTTTCAGTGTAACCTTGTTCCAGTTAAACAAGGATCTTTGACCCTCTTTCCCGGTGTTGAAAAGACTGGCATCTGCTCCCTTGTCAATGAGTGCCATTCTCTCTTTGTTACGGGTAGTGACGTGAACATAATAAATTCCAAATACTGTGGCGAATAATGCGATAAATGCTACTAATACTTCCATGACTTTAATTATTATTTGTTAAGGACTCTATTTGCACCTTTAGACTATAGGAGTAAGGAACAGGTTACAAAAAAAGATTAATAAATAAATTAAATTTCCCCGTAACCAATTAATATCTTTACTCGTCAAACAGTCAGAATGGATTATAAAGGTGACATATATAATATTAAGGAGATCCTTGCAGGAAACAGTAATGCTTTCAGTTACATAGTTGACAGACATAAAAATAAAGCATATAATCTTGCATTCAGAATATGCGGCAACCATGAAGAAGCTGAGGAACTTACACAGGATTCATTTTTAAAGGCTTTCAGATCGCTTAAGAGTTTTAAAATGAAAAGCAGTTTTGCAACTTGGCTCTATCGGATAGTTTATAATACTACGATCTCGCATGTAAGAATAAAGAAAAAAGGGGTCCTTTCACTTGAAGATTTTCCTGCTGACGCGACAGATTTTATCGGTAGTAACACAACTGAGGAAGAAGCAGAAAAAGAGTACAGGAGTTCATTGGTCAACTTTGCCCTCCAGAAAATCAATGAAGAAGAAAGAGGTTTGGTAAGTCTCTATTATTATGAGGAGATGAGTACTGAAGAGATTTCGGATGTTACCGGAATAAGCAAATCAAATATCAAGGTAAAATTATTCAGAGCAAGGCAGAAAATGCTGGAAATAATTGAAAAGGTTGAAAAGAAAAAATTAATATATCATGAATAACCAGGAAAAATTTAAGGAAGATCTTCTCAGGCAGTATATTGATCCTGAGAGGATTGAAAAAACGCCGGACGGATTTACTTCAAATGTAATGACACGTATCCAGTTGGAAACACTACCTCTTATGGTTGCTGAAAGATCGCGGAAAAAAAATCTTGTCCCGGTTATTTCGGCTGCCGTTACAATTTTATTAATAGCTTCAGCTTTTCTGATTCCGGTAAGTCAAACCGATTCATTTGCTGATCCGGTTTTAATCCTTATTAAAAATGTTAAGTTTTCAATGCCGGAGATAAACCTGTCATCTATCTTCCGGCTAACTCTTCCATCGGTAACAATATATGTCTTTGTCGGAATTTTAATACTTACGCTGTTCGACAGAGCCCTCTCCAGAGTATTTCACAGTGAAAAGTAGTCAAAGACAAAGGTAAAAAGATAAAGTCTAAAGGAAAACGCAATATGATTTTACAGACTTTCGACTTTTGAGTTAAGTCCTTTTGAATTCAATGATCGGCTCATAGCATTAAGCACCTCAAGGACGCCTAATTTAACCTCACAACTTCCTTTAAAATGTACTATCATAGCACATTGTTCAGCTTGAACTGAGTCGTGGCCACAAATTTCAACCAACGATTTGATGACATGCTCGAAAGTATTAATATCATCATTGTAGAGAATAAGCGAACATGATTCTCTACCACTATTCAACTTATCATATTTATGTAATATCTTTTCCTTCATTTCAGTTTTTCAATAAGTTGTCTTGCCGTTTCAATAGGTATCTCTTTCCCCCCAAGCCATGCAACAACCTGTGCCTCACGGTATCCGTTCTTTTTTAAGAGGTCAGAATACTCTGCTGCGGTTTCAAAAGTAATAAATTTCCCAATCAAATAATCAATTTTCCCGTCTTCAAGAAGTTTAATATCCAGCCCTCTGTTCCCGGCCATTTTCCTGATTCCTTCAACCACATCCTCAGTCAAAGGTTTTAATGATCGGATTACCTCAACTCTGAAAGTGAGTGTCGGAGTAATAGTATCTGCCTTTGTCTCAGGCAATGTTTTATCTATTGAATAAAATGATTTCCCTCCCCACTCCTTTTCCTGTAATGCTGCTCTATCCATCGAAACACGTTTATTCTCTGACAGTGGAACAATAAATGCATCTTTGAAGCCTTTGCTTTTAACTGCTCCAAGAGCTTTATTGGCATCTGAGAATTTCCGGAACATACCAGCATAATAAATTGTTTTATCCGTTCCTTCAATCTTAAAGCCATAAACCGGACTAAGTCCTTTAAAATAGGAAGGAACGACCGGATTACGGAAGACGGCAATCTGAATCCGGTAAATAAGTCCTGGAGGCACCTCCGGATCAATTACAATCTTTGCATTCGGGTCCGTTACAGTTTTCGGCAACGCTTCGAAGAAAGTAAAGATTTCCATCTGGGGTTTTACCGGCGGAACAATCACTTTAGTTGTATCTGATTTTTTACCAGTTAGTTTAACTATTTTATTATCAGCCTTTTTCCCCGAGTCAATAACAACTTTGAGTTCAGTTTTTCCGTCAATTTCTTTGAGATGTAAAGTGGAATCAGACGTCGGGTTCATTTCAAGCTGAGCCTCTTGATATTTCTGATCGGCGCTTGTCTGAAACGAAACGGCAGTTTTTTCATTTTCATTAATCTTGATTCTTAAAGCTAATTTTTCGGTACCAGAGAGTTTTTCTATCTGCTTCTTCTGTTCGTTTATAATTGAATTAACTGAATCAGCTTTATACTGAAATTCAATTGCTTCACCCAGAATTTTATCATATTTCACAGGCAGATTTACCTTGTTATCACTTGTTTTTTCAAGAGTTTTTTGAACAGGTTGCTTTATAGTGGGTTTAACATCTGCTTTACTTGTGTCTGTTTTGTCATTTTTTAACTCCGCTACTGGTTTGAGTTCGGAATCTGAAACTTGTCCCTGTTTTTGGCTACACTGCAGCAATAATTCAGGAACACCCATTTCCTTTGCGGCTTTTTTACCAACCCGGTCAGTGTACAAATTAAACGATCCAGTGGCTTCCGGGAATTTCCCTGACATCTGTTGGGCACGCCCCAGGTAGAATTGTCCATCTGATGGTAAAGTTCTTATAGCATCTGCTTCCTGTAGAGCCTGTTGTAAAAGGTTTACAGCCAGACCCGGATCCCTGTTAAGTTTCACCAGGCAAACACCCGAATAATATTTATACAATGGATCTTTTGTATATGTCAGGAGAAGCTCCCTGAATTCACCGTACGCCTTTTCATAGTTCCCCTGTGAAAATGCCTCAAGAGATGATTGACGAGTAGGTTTCGTCTGAATGATCTGGGAAAATAGATTATTAAAAGATATTTCAATAATCGTTATAAGGCAAAACAAAATTATCTGTTTCTTCAATTTCATACCTGCATTTTAATTAGCAAATAATTAATTTTCAACACATTACCTGGTTGTTCTGATTCTTTGCAAGAAGATTTATGTTAATAACAATTGACTGATTTTTTGCAAATAACAATTCAAACTTCGTAAATTTACCCATAATAACAAAATAAAAAATAATGATACAATTAAAAGAGGGAATGAAAGCCCCCGGTTTTGAAGGTATCGATCAGAATGGCAAAGTTATAAATCTAAGTGATTTTACAGGGAAAAAGGTTGTTTTGTATTTTTATCCGAAAGATAACACACCCGCCTGTACTGATGAAGCATGTAATCTTCGTGATAATTATAATTCATTTCTAAAGAAAGGATTTGCAGTTATCGGAGTAAGTTCCGACAATGAAAAATCGCATAAGCGTTTTGCTTCTAAATTTAACCTTCCGTTTTCTCTCATCGCTGACACTTCAAAAAAAATGCTGAATGATTATGGTGTCTGGGGAGAGAAAAAAATGTTTGGAAAAAGCTATTCAGGGATTATCCGAACAACTTTTGTAATAGATGAAAAAGGGATCATAGAAAGGATAATCACCAAAGTAGACACAGGGGAACACACTAAACAGATTTTCGATATGTACAATTAATAAAACCAATAATATGAGCAAAGAAAGAAAAGAAATAAATAAAGAAAAGCTTAAGGCACTTGAGGTTACCCTTGGGAAAATCGAAAAGGATTTTGGAAAGGGAACAATAATGAAATTAGGTGATCATGCAATTGACAACATCCAGGTCATATCAACTGGATCAATCGGTCTTGATGCTGCTCTGGGTATTGGTGGAATCCCACGCGGAAGGGTGATAGAAATTTATGGTCCTGAAGCATCAGGAAAAACAACCCTGGCTATCCACGCTATAGCTGAAGCACAAAAGAATGGAGGTATTGCTGCAATAATTGATGCTGAACATACATTTGACCGTAATTATGCCGAGAAACTTGGTGTAGATGTTGAAAATCTGCTTATTTCTCAGCCTGATAACGGAGAGCAGGCACTTGAGATAACAGATAATCTCATCCGGTCCGGAGCGCTCGATATAGTAGTTATTGACTCTGTGGCAGCACTTACACCTAAAGCTGAAATTGAGGGTGAAATGGGTGATTCCAAAATGGGTCTGCAGGCAAGACTGATGTCTCAGGCACTAAGAAAACTAACTGCAAATATCAATAAGACAAACACATCATGTGTTTTCATTAATCAGCTCAGGGATAAGATCGGTGTAATTTTTGGAAACCCGGAAACTACTACTGGTGGTAATGCATTGAAGTTTTATGCATCAGTCAGATTAGATATCCGCCGGACAAGTCAGCTTAAAGATGGTGAAGAGATAATAGGAAGCAGGACAAGGGTCAAAATTGTGAAGAATAAGCTTGCACCTCCTTTTAAGAAAGCTGATTTTGATATACTTTATGGTGAAGGGATCTCCCAACTTGGAGAGATTGTTGACCTTGGGGTCGATTTTGAAATTATCAAGAAAAGCGGTTCATGGTTTAGCTATGGAGATACCAAGCTTGGTCAGGGACGTGATGGTGTAAAACAGATACTTAAGGATAATCCGGAATTATATGATGAACTGAAGGCTAAAGTATCTGAAGCTCTCAGAAAATAGCAATTTATAAATATAAAAACCAATCCTTCCCAAAATTCCGTCTCTCCCCAATGCCTCCCCCGGGAGTGAGGGGCTTATTAAAGATAATCACATGGTTTCCCCATTCGCTCCTTGGAGAAGGGGGAAGAGGCAAAAAAATAAAAAATTTAAAGTAAATAACAATCTCACATATGAAAAAATATTTTCTGCCGGTAATTCTTCTGGCACTGCTTTATTCTTCATCATGTAATAAAAAGCCAGTAGTCGTTAAAGAAGCTTTACCGCAATTCAATAACCAATTAACTGCTGAAGAGAAAGCGGGAGGAGTAATGACTCCTGAAATAATGTGGAAATTTGGAAGGCTCGGGACCTTTGCTCTTTCTCCCGACGGATCAACTGTTTTATATGCAGTTACAGATATAGATCTTCAGAGTGAGGCAAGACGAACTAACATTTTTAAGACGGCCTCAAATGGAAGTAATACTGTACAACTGACCACAGATGGTGGAAGTTCTCCTCAATGGATAAATAGCGGTAAAGCTATAGCATATATCAACAAAGGGAAGCTCTGTTCAATGAATGCAGATGGTTCAGGACAGAAAGTAATATCCGGGATAAATGATTTTGAGATTTTCAGCGTTTCGCCTGATGGAAACAAGATATATTTTACAAAGAGAGTCAAATTAGACCAGACAGCAAATGAAAAACATAACCTTCCAAAAGCAAATGTCAGGATTATCAATGATCTGATGTACAGACACTGGAACTACTGGAGTGATTTTTCATACAGCCATATTTTTGTTGCAGCCTTTAATGGAAGTGCTGTCTCGGAAGCAAAAGATATCATGGAAGGGCAAAGATTTGAGTCACCAACTGCCCCGTATTTCGATGATGGAGAAATTACATGGAGTCCCGATGGTAAATCAATAGCATATACTTCCAAAAGACTTAACGGCAAAGCAGATGCAATAAGCACTAATTCAGACATTTACCTGCATAGTATTGAAACAGGCAAAGAAATTAATATTTCTGAAGCCAACAAAGGTTATGACAGATACCCTGTTTTTTCACCGGATGGTACAATGATAGCGTATCAGAGCATGGAAAGAGATGGTTATGAAGCTGATCTGGACCGTCTGTTTGTTTACAATATTAAAGAAGGTACCAGAACGTGGATCTCTAAAGGATGGGATTTTGATGTATCGAATATTATATGGGATGGGGGTACAACAATATATTTCGCATGTTCTCATCTGGGTACTTCACAGATATTCAAAACCGGCCTTGAGGGAAAAGGTGTATCAAAGGTAACAGAAGGAGTGCATAATCTGGGACCATTCATTCTTAAGTCGGGTGTTCTGGTTTCAGAATTGACTTCCATGTCGATGGCTCCTGAACTTTCCAATATTGACATGAAGACAGGGTCAGTTAAGCAGATCACTGCTATAAATAAACCTATCTATGATAATATCAAAATGGGTAAAGTCGAGGAGAAATATATAAAAACTAAAGATAAGAAGGACCTTCAGATGTGGGTAATCTATCCTCCTGACTTTAACCCCTCAAAGAAATATCCTGCTTTGCTTTTCTGTGAAGGAGGCCCACAGTCAGCACTGGATCAGTTCTGGTCTTATAGGTGGAATATGCAGATGATAGCAGCAAAAGGCTATGTTGTATTTGCACCAAACCGTCGTGGTGTTTCCGGGTTTGGCCAGGAATGGAAAGAACAGATTTCCGGCGATTATGGCGGAAAAAACATTCAGGACTATCTTGATGCCGCCGATGCAATGGCAAAAGAACCTTCTATTGATGCAAAAAGAATGGGTGCAGTTGGTGCAAGTTACGGCGGTTATTCGATTTTCTGCCTTGAAGGTGTTCACCAGGGTAGATTCAAAGTGTTTATTGCCCATTGCGGTGTATTCAATTTCGAAAGTGAATACGGATCTACTGAGGAGCTTTGGTTCCCTAATAAAGATTATGGAGGTCCATACTGGAAAAATCTGCCTAGCTATAAATTCTCCCCTCACCTCATGGTTGATAAGTGGACAACACCTATCCTTATAATTACCGGAGCAAATGATTTCAGGATACCATACACTCAGAGTATGGAGGCATTCCAGGCAGCCCAGTTACATGATATTCCAAGCAGACTGCTCTTCTTCGAGGATGAATGCCATTGGGTTACGAAACCGCAGAATTCTGTGATCTGGCAACGCGAGTTTTTCGAATGGCTGGATACATATCTGAAGTAAAATCTACCTCTCCACATCCCATGAACTCACACCCAACCCCCTCNNGAGGGGGTTGGGTGTGAGTTCATATAGGGCGTAAACGGGCTCAGGGGAATGAGGCTAGCCTTTAAGTAATTCCATAACTTTCTCCACCTTTTCTTCCATCGGCAACTGACCATCAATCCAATTTATTTTTATACCCCTCCGTTCCATTCCTCTGAACCATGTCATCTGCCTTTTAGCAAACTGATGAATAGCTATTTCAAGATCCCTGACCATTTCCTGATAAGATATCTTTCCGGTCAGATATAACGTAATAAACTTATATTCAAGACCATAATAAATCAAAGTCTCGGTGTTTATACCCAGATCAATCAGATTCTTCACCTCATCCACCATTCCTGAATTGAGACGTTGTTTAAGCCTTTCTGATATTCGTTTTCGTCTGGTATCTCTATCGAACATAACACCGATAAGGAGAGCTCGTACCTCCGGAAATTCACTGTAGTGATTTCCCTTATTCCTGTTGGAATGTTCTACTTCAATTGCCCTGATGACCCTCTTTTTGGTATCTATATCGGTTGTATTATGAAGGTTTTTGAACGTTGATAATATCTCTTTGAGTTCTTCTATCGATTTTTTCTCAAGTTCAATTCTCAGCCCGCTGTCAGGAGGCACTTCAAACATTTTGTATCCGGTTATTATACTATCAGCATACATTCCGGAACCTCCGCAAACAACCGGGAATATTTTTCGTTTTTTCAGATCGGAATAAACTTTGTTGAAATCGCGCTGATATTCAAATACATTATATTTATAACCGGGATCAGCAATATCAATCAAATGATAAGGAACATCAGTGCCATTGACCCGGTAATCATCGTAATCCTTCCCGGTACCGAGATTCATGCCCCTGTAAACCTGACGTGAATCTGCACTGATAATTTCACCTTCTACCCTCTGTGCAACAACTGCAGCCAGGGAAGTTTTGCCTGATGCAGTGGGCCCTGTAATTACAAGTAAATCGTAGATAGAATTTAACTCCACATTCACATTCTTAATCATTTCTATAGGAAAAGCAATATACCATAAATTTATTTAATTTTGCCGGGCATTCAAATTTGATTTTTATGGTTGACAAATTCTTTTCTTAATAAGTCTAAATGAAAGGCGGTACTGGCAATATAGTAATTCAAAACAAAAAGGCTTCTCACGATTATGAGTTTATCGAAAAATTTGTAGCAGGAATTATACTCTATGGAACTGAAATAAAATCGATCCGACTCGGAAAAGCCACACTTGCCGATTCATATTGCTTTTTCAACAATGGAGAGCTTTTTATTAAGGNNTTAAGAAAAATTGAAAGGAAAATAAAAGAGAGCGGGTTGACTATCATTGTCATTAAAGTCTTTATCAACAACAGAGGATTGGCAAAGGCTGAAATAGCAATCTCTAAAGGCAAGAAAGAATACGATAAGCGCGAAACCCTCAAACGTAAAGATGCCACCAGGGAAATGGATCGTATGAGAAAGGTCTGATCAGAAGTTCGGGCTCAACAGATATCTTGAATAGAATTTGACGATATAATCCACCGCCTCATCAGCTGTATCAACCAGGGTAAATACATCGAGGTTCTCAAGTGATATGTTATGTTCTTCCTCAAGCATCTCCTCTTTAATCCAATTCATCAGCCCACCCCAGTATTTCTTTCCTACCAGTATAATTGGAAATTTTCCAATCTTCCTGGTCTGGATGAGAGTAATAGCCTCAAAGAGTTCATCGAATGTTCCGAATCCTCCTGGAAGAACTATAAAACCCTGTGCATATTTCATGAACATGACTTTCCTGACAAAAAAGTGATCGAAAGTTATCAGTTTATCAGAATCGATATATGGATTAGGATGCTGTTCAAAAGGAAGATCAATATTTATACCCACGGATTTGCCTTTTCCCCTGGCAGCTCCTTTGTTAGCTGCTTCCATAATGCCGGGTCCGCCCCCGGTAATAACTCCATATCCTTTCTGGGTTAGCTTAAATGATATATCTTCCGCAAGTATATAATACTTATTATCAGAACGTGTCCGCGCAGAACCAAAAACTGAGACACAGGGACCAATTCGTGCAAGTTTTTCAAAACCTTCCACTAACTCAGAGATAATTTTAAACACTCTCCATGAATCTGTAGTATGAATTTCATGCCATGTTTTCTGTTCAAAGGCATCTTTTATAAGATCGGCAGGTTTCTCCATTTTGGTTTCAATAAAAGTTAATTGATTCAAATATAATTAAAATCTTATGCCTTAAGTTCTGCTTTAAGGTATTTTCCGGTATAGCTCTCTGAACACTCAGAAAGTTTTTCGGGTGATCCTGAGAAAATAATATTACCTCCGGCTTTCCCTCCTTCTTTGCCAAGATCGACAACATAATCAGCCATCTTAACCACATCCAGGTTATGTTCAATAACTATAATAGTATTACCCCTGTCAACGAGTTTATTAAGCACATCGAGTAATACCCTGACATCCTCAAAATGTAATCCTGTAGTTGGTTCATCAAGGATATAAAGTGTTTTACCGGTATCACGTCTGGCCAGCTCGGTGGCCAGTTTGACCCTTTGTGCCTCTCCACCTGAAAGTGTTGTTGACTGCTGTCCCAGTTTGATATATCCAAGCCCGACATCCTGAAGTGTTTTTATTTTATGATAGATCGATGGTACGTTAGCAAAATATTCAACTGCTATATTGATAGTCATTTCCA
Organism: Bacteroidales bacterium; assembly: GCA_003141415.1. Lineage (GTDB taxonomy): Bacteria > Bacteroidota > Bacteroidia > Bacteroidales > VadinHA17 > LD21. The sequence goes on along the minus strand of PLLX01000239.1, from coordinate 9,866 downwards.
GAACGTCACTTATTGACTTACCTTTATACTTGACTTCGAGTGTTTCGCGGTTATACCGTTTTCCGTTACATTCTGTGCAATGTACATAAACATCAGGCAGAAAATTCATTTCGATGGTTTTCATTCCTGCTCCTTCGCATCCTTCGCATCGCCCGCCTTTTACATTAAAAGAGAATCTTCCTGCGCCGAATCCTCGAATCTTTGCTTCAGTTGTCTGTTCAAAAAGCTTTCGTATATCAGTGAAGACTCCGGTATAAGTTGCGGGATTTGACCGCGGTGTTTTACCTATTGGCGATTGGCTAACCTCAATGACCTTGTCGAGATGTTCAAGTCCGGTAATTTCTCTGTATGCTAAGGGTGATTTCCCTGAATTATGAAATTTCTTTGCCAGGGCAGGATGAAGAGTCTGGTTAATGAGTGACGATTTACCACTTCCTGAAACACCTGTTACACAAATAAGGGTTCCAAGAGGCAATGTAACATCCACATTATTAAGATTATGTCCTGAAGCACCTGAAAGAATCAGAAATTTTCCATTTCCTTTTCTTCTCTCTTCAGGAATATGGAATCTCTTTTTATTATTAAGATATGAAGAGGTAAGAGTATCCTGTTTCATCAGTTCCTTCGGGTTTCCATGAGCAACTATCAGCCCTCCAAAACGTCCGGCTCCCGGTCCCATATCAATCACATGATCTGCCGACATGATCATCTCTCTGTCGTGTTCTACCACAATGACAGAGTTGCCTGCATCCCTTAGTTGCTTCAATGCAGCAATCAATCGCCTGTTATCCCTTTGATGGAGCCCTATACTGGGTTCATCAAGAATATAAAGAACATTTACCAGCCTTGAACCAATCTGGGTAGCCAGTCTGATCCTCTGGCTTTCTCCTCCGGAGAGAGTCCTTGCTCCTCTGTTAATTGAGAGATATTCCAGTCCCACCTCAAGCAGGAAACCGAGCCTGGCCCGTATTTCTTTAAGAATTTCTGCGGCAATTAATTTTTGATTCCCGGTCATCTTATCCTCGATATTGGACAGGAAATGAGATAACTCTTTTATATCCATGGCCGAGAGTTCCCCGATATTCTTATCAGCAATTCTGAAATATAATGACTCTTTCTTCAGCCGGGTACCCTGGCATTCAGGACAAACATTATACTGCACATATTGGTCCCTGATTTTTGTTCCGTTTTTCTTGCCGTTCATTGTTTCAACATTTCCGACAAAATTCACAACACCTTCAAAAGTTAAAAAATAGTTGGAAGTCATTCCCAAAGGGGTATTTGACAATTTGAGTACTTCTTCCGAACCATAAAGAACCTTGTTGAGGGCATCTTCAGGAATGTCATTTATAGGAGTATCAAGTGTGAATCCGTTTTTTTCGGCTATAGCTTCGATCTGCCAGAAAATCCAGGTATTTCTGTATTTTCCAAGAGGTTCAATCCCTCCTTTTCTGATGCTAAGCTCTTTGTCAGGAATAAGTTTTTTTTCATCAATGCTTGATATTTCACCGAGTCCATTACAGTGAGGACAGGCCCCCTGCGGTGAGTTGAAAGAAAAAGTATGAGGTGCAGGTTCGTTATATGATAATCCTGTGGTTGGGCACATCAGATGACGGCTGAAATACCTTGGTTCATTATTGTCGCTATCCAGTACCATCATCACCCCGTCACCCTGATCGAGTGACATAAGGATTGAATCATTAAGTCTTTTATCGGAAGTATCCCCAACTTTGAACTTGTCAACTACTAATTCAATATAATGAGTCTTATACCTGTCGAGCTTCATTCCGGGAGTAAGCTCCCTGATTTCGCTGTTAATGCGAACATTAAGGAAGCCTTTTCGTATGAGTTGTTCAAATAACTCTTTGTAATGCCCTTTCCTGCCTTTAACTATAGGTGCAAGAAAAAAAACTTTCTTCCCTGAGAAACGATTTTTAACGAGGTCAAGTATCTGGTTATCTGAGTACTTTACCATTTTTTCTCCGGATGCATATGAGTATGCTTCGGATGCCCTTGCATATAAAAGTCTGAGAAAATCGTAAATCTCGGTAATTGTTCCGACAGTTGAACGAGGGTTTTTGTTGGTGCTCTTCTGTTCGATAGATATTACCGGACTTAAGCCTGTTATCTTATCAACATCAGGACGTTCCATCCCTCCGAGAAACTGACGGGCATAAGCTGAAAGAGTCTCCATGTAGCGTCTCTGTCCCTCAGCATATATTGTATCAAAGGCAAGGGATGATTTTCCGCTCCCACTTAAACCGGTGATCACCACGAGTTTATTCCGTGGAATAGTAACATCTATGTTTTGCAAATTATGGACCCTTGCGCCAAGGACTTTAATCTCCTCATTCATCTTAACTTCTCCTAATCAAAAGATCAGTTCTCCGTTTTCTATTTTTTCGATGTTTCGCATCCCTTCCGAAGGAATCCTAATCAGATATTCTTTATTTGATTTTGGGGTCAGGAATGGTTTCCTGAGCCATGGATTCAGAAATTTTAACATCTTATAATTTGTCCCGAACTTTTCAGCAAAAGCTGAAAAATCGTTTATAATACTGTCGACTTTTACCTCAGAGAATTTTAGTTCCGGATATAGATCCGTTTTAGAGATCTTAAAGCCGTAATTCTCCGGATCAGTAATAATAAGTTTATAAGCAACTGCTCTGAATATATATCTTGCTGTTTCATCGCTTAACAAAAGGTCATAGTAGTTATGCTGATGCTGGATATCTATTTGTTCATCTATCGCAGCTCTCCCACCATCATATGAAGCTGCTGCAAGTGTCCAGTTGCCAAATTTTTCATAGGATTTCATAAAATAATCGCATGCGAACTGTGTTGACTTTTCAACATCGTATCTTTCGTCAACAACTGTGTTGATCTCCATTCCTTCCTCCCTTCCTGTTTCAGGCATTATCTGCCAGAAACCTGTAGCTCCAACAGGAGAAACCATATTACTATATTCACTTTCGGCAGCAACCAGATATTTGAAATCATCAGGGATATTGTTCTTTTTCAGAATTTTTTCTATTAAGGGAAGATACCTGTTTGCCCTCTTGATAATCAGAATCGTAGAAGAGTGTCTGTAGGCATTTGTAAGGATTTCACGTTCAAGACTCTCCCTGGTGTCAAAGTTGTCGAGAGGCATTTTCTCACCTGCAAATGTCACCTCATCAGGTAATTTAAATGACTTGATATTATAAACTGTGTCTATTCTCAGATACACCCCTTCCGGACTATTGTTAAATCCTTTAAAGCTCTGTGCGATTGAAAGAATGATAATTACTGTTCCGGTCAGAACAAAAGCAGTAAATACTGTTTTTCTTTTTGTATTTATCATAATAATTGAACCAGTAAAAAATTAAGTGCAAAGGTAACATTTTTGCACCTGAAAAATAATTTAGATAGTGGTAAATTAATCTGGAATGAATGGAACCTTAGCCAAAAACAAAATCTGGCCGGGAAAGATTAAAGCAGGAAAAGATTGTTTATGTCTCAGAATTTATATGAAACTCCTGAAAATATCCCAAAAGAATAGGGATGAATAAATGAACCTGTTGTAATACTGAACGGATTCAGGTAATATCTGAAAGTTGGTTCGAGATTGAGAGACAATTTACCTGAGAGATTGTATTCCATTCCCATTCCCAGAGAACTGCTTAATGTAAGAGGATTTAATCCTTTAGTATCCCCTACAGAATATTTGCTGCCATCAATAGTAGTATATACTGAATTATTGACCAATAGATTATATGACAATCCACCTATAAGATTGATACCAATCGTTTTATCCACAATTTTATATTTTAAGATGACCGGTAATTCCAGGTAACTGAAATTCTGGTCCAGTGAACTGTTAACAGGCTGAAGACTAGCTTTATTCGGGTCAAATACATCCTTTGTATATGCTGTAACTATCCTGTTTGTACCGTCCGTGCTAAGGAAAACATCAGGATTATTTGTATAAACAGTTCCATTTGTAGTAAGTACTTCAAAGTTATGATCTCCTTTGGTATTGGCATATTGCTGAAATCCGCTAAAGGAGTTTATACCATCTATCTTCTGTCCTAAAGAGGAATAGTAAAGACCCGATTGTATACTGAATCTTTTACTGATTTTATAAGAAAATGCGACGCCACCTGAGTAAGACATAAGAGGCTGGTCCGCAGCACTCAGCTGTTTTGAAAGTGCATCGCTCCCCGAATTAAAACTTGAATAATAAGTAGGTGAGGCCATGGCTGCAATAGACCACCTTTTCTCCGGTTTTACAGTAATATTCTCCGGAAAATATTGCAGTTCAGGATATTTAATCTTTATAGAATTTCTTTTAGATTCATTAAGAGGTGTCAGGAATAATCCAGCAATTGTTTCATATTTTGCAATAGACAGGCTTTTAGAATCTTTAATATTCACAATTTGTTCAGGATAAGCTGTTGTTTCAATTTCTTTCTGAATGGGAGCCTGATCATCAGTTTCAATTAAAATATCGGAAGAGTTATTTAGCTGATTATATTTCTTCGTCGGCAAATACTGTAAATTATCACCGGGGCTTGAAATTACCGGTAAAGAGACAGGTACATTAAATGCAATTACAGGACCTGAGGGTCCAACTGACAGTCCCCTGCTCCATCTGTAAGTTAAAAAACTCAATGCCAGCAGTACAGTAACCACAGCAGCAATCCTTAGAAGTATAATCGGTCGTGATTTTGTTTTAATTGAGGAGTGAATACCATCCCATACACCTGGCGGCGGAAGCACTTCGAAATCTTTGAGTCCGTTTCTGAAGAGAAGATCAATATTTGCCCCTTTTTCATTCATTTGCAACTTTCTTCTTAATTCCTATGTATGATCCTACTCTTCTCTGAAGGATAACCCTTGCACGGGAAAGATTTGATTTTGAAGTTCCCTCTGAAATATTCACCATTTTACTTATCTCTTTATGTGAATATCCCTCTATTGCATAAAGATTAAATACCATCCTGTATTTCGTGGGCAATTCTCTGATAATTCCCAGCAAATCGTCAGCTTCAAGGCCTGCATAATCCTGATTATCAGGTTCTGCATCGGGCTCCTGTATCGTATCTATGTCATCGACACGATAAAGGTTATGCCTGCAGCGGAATTTTTCAAGCGCGGTATTGACAGTTATCCGGCGCATCCAACCCTCGAAAGAACCTTCATGTTTATAATGATCAAGGTTTTCAAATATCTTAATAAACCCTTCCTGTAAAATATCTCTTGCCTCCTCATCATTACCTGAATACTGCAGACACACAGCATATAGCTTAGAAGCATGCCTCCTGTACAGAAGTTCCTGGTCCCTCCTGTTACCGGCAAGACAACCTTTTATTATTTTTTTTATCTCCGACAAGGTTTTTTACCTGATTGAGAACATAAAAATATAAAATAATTATCTTAAATGCCAGTAATTCTATAAAGATTGATGGAATTAATGAAAAAAAGGTTGCGTATGGATTATATAAGGCGCCAGGTTTCAGGTGTCAGACGTCAGGAAATTATGCCAAAGACCCCGTAACCTGAAGCCAGAACCCTCTAGCCTGTTAAAGATGTATCACCTCTCCATACGCAGCTGCAGCAGCCTCCATAATAGCCTCCGACATTGTAGGGTGAGGATGCACTGACTTGATTATTTCATGTGCCGTAGTTTCAAGTTTTCTGGCTACAACTATCTCTGCAATCATTTCGGTAACATTTGCTCCAATCATATGTGCACCAAGCAATTCGCCGTATGCTGTATCGAATATAAGTTTGACAAACCCCTCTTTTGCACCTGAAGCACTGGCTTTACCTGAAGCCGTAAACGGGAATTTTCCGACTTTGATATCATAACCGGCTTCCCTTGCAGCAGCTTCTGTAAGACCACACGATGCAATCTCCGGTGTAGTATATGTGCATCCGGGAATATTCTTATAGTCAAGAGGTTCAACTTCTTTTCCTGCAATCTTTTCAACACAAATTATCCCTTCTGCAGAAGCCACATGGGCCAGAGCCGGCCCATGAACAATATCACCTATGGCAAAAATACCGGGAACTGATGTCTCGTAATAATCATTAACGACGACCTTTCCATTATCGGTCTTTACACCGGCACTTTCGAGACCAATATCTTCAATATTTGTTGTAATACCCACAGCTGATAAGACAATATCTGCCTCCACAATCTCCTGCTCTTTTGGTGTTTTTATGGTTACCTTGCATTTCTCATTTGAAGTATCAACCGATTCAACTGTAGAGTCGGTCATCACTTTCATCTTAATCTTTTTGAAGGATCTTTCAAGTTGCTTGGAGACCTCCTCGTCTTCAACCGGTACAATTCTCGGTAGAAATTCAACTAGTGTAACATTTGTTCCGAGCGACTGATAGAAATTTGCAAACTCACTGCCTATAGCGCCTGATCCGACAACAACCATTGAACCCGGCTGTTTTTCAAGCGACATAGCTTCACGATAACCGATTATCTTCTTTCCATCCTGTTTCAGATTAGGAAGTTCCTTCGATCTTGCTCCGGTAGCCACAATGATATTTTTTGCAGTGTATTTTTTCCTATTACCATCCGCATCCTGAACTTCAACGCTATTTGCGCCGGCAAGACGACCGAATCCTTTAAGGTGTTCTATATTGTTTTTCCTGAAAAGGAATTGAACTCCTTTACTCATACCATCAGCAACATTTCTGCTTCGTGCAACCATTGCCGTGAAATCCGGTTTTACTTCTCCTGAGATTGTAATTCCATAATCAGATGCATGAGTAAGATATTCAAACACCTGGGCACTTTTAAGGAGCGATTTTGTTGGTATACATCCCCAGTTGAGACAGATTCCTCCGAGTTCAGCTCTTTCAACTACAGCTACTTTCAATTTCAGTTGTGATGCCCTGATTGCGGCTACATACCCTCCGGGTCCGCTTCCAATTATTATAAGATCGTAATCCATGGTTTCTGTTTATTTAACTTATAAATATCATTTTGCATTAAAACTTAATATCAATACTTACGCTTTATACCTTTATACCTCATTCCCGACCTTTCCCCACGGGGGAAGGAGTAAGAAACCATTTCCCCCCCGGGGGAATCAAGAAAGGGAGTTTCTCGATAAAAAATTATTGATGCTGTTATGGACCATTCTATCAAGTAGCTAAAGTATTCTTTTTAGTTAATTTCAAAATTAACTGAGTAATTCCTTTTACCAGTACCCAGAGCATGACAAGAGTAAATATTATTGTGGCGCCTACCGGGATTCCTGCATAATATGAAATAACATATCCTGTAGCAGTGCCGACAAATCCTGCAAGAATCGACCATATTACTATTTTAAAATAGACTCTGGTAAATAACATAGCGATATTTGGCGGGATAGTCAGCAATGAGATAACCAGGACCACACCAGCCATCCTTATATTCAGAACTATTGTCAGAGCTATCAAAGATGTTGTAATGTATTTAAATGTGTCAACATAGGAGGAGTATGTCCTTGCATAAACCTCGTCGAAAGAGATATAAAGAATTGTCCTGTAGAATATTCCGAAGTAAAGCATTAATATCACTGACATTGCTCCCAATGCAATTATATCGGCACGTGAAACGGTGAGGATACTCCCGAAGAGATAACTCATCAGGTTAGGTGTATATCCTGGTGTCAGATAGATGAAGATTATCCCAATTGCCATTCCAAAAGCCCATAATATTCCTATTGCGGAGTCTTCTCTTATTCTCTGCTTAACAGAAAGATACTCAACACCCAACGCTGACAGGATTCCAAAAACTGCAGCTCCAATAACAGGATTGATACCCATAAAATACCCAATTCCAATACCACCGAAGGAGGCATGTGTTATACCTCCACTTAAAAAAACCATTCTTTTTGACACAACGTATGTTCCTGCTAATCCGGCAGTTATACTCGCAAATATAGCTCCGAGAAGTCCCTTTATTATAAATCCGTATTGAAATATACTTGTTTCCACTATGAATGGGATTTAAGTACCGTATGCGGAACGTCGCCATGTGTAACAAGCTGAATCGGACATCCATATGCAAGGAGATCTTCATTTGTAAGCTCACTTGAAGGATGGTAATGAAGACTCCTGTTTACACAGGCAAAAGATTTAATATGTAACGAAATTGTTCCGACATCATGTGAAACCATAAGTATAGCCATTCGTTTATTGAGCTCTCTCAATTTTTCATAAAAATCATTTTCAAAAGCCATATCTACGAAATTTCCAGGTTCATCAAGCAACAATAACCTGGGATTTCCAATAATAGCACGCCCCAGAAATACTCTCTGCATTTGGCCTCCTGACAATTCATTTAAAGTGGATTTAGACATTCCGGTCAGACCGAGCTCGTCAATAACATTATCTGCCTTTTTCTTGTCGGAGACCGACATTCTGGAAATTATTCCCTTGCGAATCATCAGGCCCGAAAGAATTATATCAGTAACTGTTACAGGATAGTTAATGTCTCCTGTTGACATTTGAGGCAGATAACCGATGCTGTTCCCATTTAATAGTTGCCTATTGAAAATCAATTTGCCCTTAGACGGCTTCACCAAACCCAGAATGACTTTTAAAAGTGTTGTTTTTCCACCACCATTAGGGCCAATGACACCAATAAAATCATTCTCATTTACCTTGAAATCCACATCCAGCAAAACCACATTTGCGCCATAAGAAGCTGACAAAGAATACATTTCGAATAGATACGCCATAAAGCTGATTATTTTGAGCTTTCAATTAAACTTTTATGCATAGCATCAATTATATCTAAGGTAGACTTTTGCCAGTTTTCCGACAAAGGATCTATTAATATTATTTTAGCACCGATTTCTCCGGCAATAGATTTCGCATTTTTTGTATCATATTCCTTCTGAACAAATATTGTCTTAAGGTTATCTTTCCTGGCACGGTCAATAAGTTCTTTCATTCTGGACGGGGTCGGCTCTTTGCCCTCAAATTCCACAGGTATCTCTTCAAGTCCATAGTCTCTTGCGATATATGCCAGGTTAGGATGATATATCATAAAACATTTTTTAGGCACATTCGTAAAAAGTTCCCTTGCTTTATTATCCACATCCTGAATTTTTGAAATCAGAATCAGATAATTTGTTTCGTATTTCTCTTTTTGTGAAGGATTCAGCTCACACAGGAATCCCTTAACAGAGGATGCTATTACCAGGGCACATTTGGGTGATACCCAGTAATGAGGATCGGCTCCTTCGATGTGCCCTCCTTCATGGTGATGCGCTGAGGTCAGAGGATCAATCCTGTCTCCTAACGATAACCTCTTCATTTTCATATTTGTCTCATAAAAACGGTCAAGCCAGTTCATTTCAAAACCCAGGTATCCATTACTTATATAGGCGACTGATCGTCTGAGTTTATTAATTTGTTCAGGGAAAGGTTCGTAAGTATGAGGATCTGCGCCGGATGGAACCATTATGTTAACTGTAAAGTCATTCCCTCCGATCTCTTCAACAAAGTACTTGAAAGGTGCTATACTCACGGTAATTATTTTGTTGCCTGAATCAACACTATTCCGGCCACAGGAAATACAAAGACAGGTTATCAGAAGAAAGAATATTTTTCTCATTCTCTGGAAAGGTGATCAAACACCACAAATTTAACATATAACAGAACAAATGGTTTAAGTGTTGCAAATAAAATAATATAAGCTATTTTTGGATAAGATTTAACGGAAAATCGACTTCCTGACGGATGAAGAATAAAGGAGAGATACTTGCATCAATTCTTAAGAATTTTAAGGACTGCTATTTCTTCCTCCATAACACCAGAGAGTTCAGCATCGTTGAAAACATTATGAATGAAGGGTTTATCTTCGAAAG
>PLLX01000105.1 GCA_003141415.1 Bacteroidales bacterium | reverse complement strand
TTTCACCATTTATGAACATCCCGAAATATGTAGAAATATGTAGAAATAGGTAGAAATAGGTAGAAATAACTGACATCAAGACAATAATTACAGCTTAATCTCAACAAGGAGGTCATCTTTCATTACATTGGTACCGGGTTTGGCCATGACTTTTACAATGGTGCCATTTCCCGGAGATAAAATTTCATTCTGCATCTTCATTGCCTCGAGAATTAAAAGAGGTTCTCCCTTTACGACTATGGAGCCTTCTCTTACAAGCACATCGATTATTCTGCCTGGCATTGGAGCTTTAATGATTTCCTTTTCAATTTTGTCACGATTCGAATTTAATACCTTCATCCTCTTAAGTGAGAAAGGAGTCTCTACAGTAAAGTTGTAACTTATGTCGTTAAAGAGGATTTCATATTTATTCTGGCTTGAACGTATAATTTCAACAGGGTACTTCCGATTCTTCCAAAGTATATAGGTGCCATATTTTTCATCTGCCTTAAGCTTAACTTCATAATCTCTCTTTCCGATCCTTATTGTGTGTTTCAGTGGCAGTGAAAAACTGAATTTTCTGTTTTCAGAAGAAAGTGCGTATAATTTTTTTATCTGAAGTTTATCGTTTGCCATGATTAACAGGTTGATTTAAAATTGATTTATTCTTTTGTTTAGCAACCATGGACTCATTACTTTACCATGTTCAAAATTGACGTTTATGCTGTCGTCATTCAGGTTTTCTTCAATGAAGAGTTTGGTGGCAAGCCAGGCTGCGAGCATCTCTTCATACTCACTGTTAAAGTAGTATTTTTCCAGATCCTTTTCAATAAATGAAGTTGTAAAGGTTCCGTCCTGAAACTTCTGATGACGCACCAGCATTCGGAAAAACGGCAATGTTGTTTTAGTGCCCTTAATCCAGACTTTATCGAGGGCCATCTTACAATTCTTAATTGCATCTTTCCTGTCTTTTCCTCTTACAATCAGCTTGGCAATCATAGAATCATAGCTTGCAACAATTGAAGAACCTGACTGAACTCCAGTATCAACTCTTACACAAGGGTCAGAAGGCATATTTAAACTTTCAATTTTACCCGGGTCAGGGGCAAAACCAGACTGAACATCCTCAGCATTTATACGGCATTCTATTGCCCATCCTTTTAATTTAATATCACTTTGCTTAAATCTGAGTTCCTCTCCATTTGCTATCCTGATCTGCTGCTCTATCAAATCTAAACCGGTTATAATTTCAGTCACGGGGTGTTCCACCTGAATTCTGGTATTCATTTCCATGAAGTAGAAATTCTTTTTGGAATCAAGTAGAAATTCTACGGTCCCGGCAGAATGATAGTCAACCGCTTTAGCAATCCGGACAGCCATATCTCCCATTTTTTTACGCAGCTTTTCATCAAGCGCACCGGAAGGAGCCTCTTCCAGAAGCTTTTGGTGTTTTCTTTGAATAGAACATTCCCTTTCTCCTAGATGGATCACATTTCCTTTTGTATCTCCAAGTATTTGAAATTCAATGTGTTTTGGATTTTCAATATATTTTTCGATAAATACTGAAGGATCATTGAAAGCTTTCTCCGCCTCTTTACTGGCAATAATAAACATCTTCTCCATCTCGTCGGCTTTTCGTACAATCCTCATGCCTCTTCCTCCACCTCCTGAAGCAGCTTTTATTATTACAGGATACCCGATCTTTTCAGCGATAACAGCAGCTTCTTCCTCATTGGCAATATTCCCATCACTTCCCATTGCCATCGGAATTCCGCCGGCTAAGGCAATTTTCCTTGCAATAGTCTTATTTCCCATTTTATATATTGCATCAGGTGCGGGCCCGATAAAAATCAGTTTGTTATCAATACATTTCTGAGCGAAATAAGCGTTCTCTGCCAGGAATCCGTAACCCGGATGAATAGCGTTGGCATTTGTTTCCAATGCAATATCAATAAGTTTGTCAATGTTTAGAAATACAGGGATTTCGGAAATGTCTTCAGTATCATCAAATATCATATCGGCCGATGACAGATACATAGCATTTGGTTCTGCAGCCGTTTTAACCGCGACAGTCTCAATTTTCATCAGGTGAGCAGTCTTCATGATCCTTACTGCAATCTCTCCTCTGTTCGCAATTAGTATCCTTTTAATCTTCATCTTATATGTCTTAATCTCAGAGTTCTAAAAATGTTTCTCGTTTCTCGTTTCTCGTTAACAGTGCAAACTATCTTACTTGCAAGGTCATTGCGAGCCCTACACAGGAGGGCGCGGCAATCCTTTTTCTGCCTTCTGCCTTCTGCCTTTTGCCTTCTGCCTCACAACGGCATATTCCCATGCTTTCGGGCCGGTACCTTAACCCATTTATTATTAAGTGCATTCAACGCGGACAGGATCTTCTTTCGTGTGACAGCCGGATCAATCACTTCATCAATATATCCGCTTTCATCGGCAATGAATGGGTTTGCGATCTTATCGCGATATTTTTTAACAAGTTCCTTTTTAAGTTCAACAGGATTTTTAGATTCGGCAAGCTCTTTTCTATAGAGGATTGCAACCGCCCCATCTGGTCCCATTACGGCAATTTCGGCAGATGGCCAGGCAAAACTGAAATCGCCTCCAAGGTTTTTACTGTTCATAACAATAAATGCTCCTCCATAAGCCTTGCGGAGAATTATAGTTATTTTAGGAACTGTAGCTTCACTGTAAGCAAATAGTAATTTGGCGCCATGCCTGATAATGCCTGCATGTTCCTGATCGACTCCGGGGAGAAAACCCGGAACATCTTCGAATGTAATTACAGGTATATTAAAGGCATCACAAAACCTTATAAACCTGGCGCCCTTTGTCGATGAATCTATATCAAGAACCCCGGCAAGAACTTTCGGCTGATTGGCTACAACGCCAATTGTTTTACCATTTAACCTTGCAAAACCAGTTACAAGGTTTGCACCAAAGAGCTCCGATGTTTCAAAGAAACTGTTTCTGTCAACAATCTGGACAATGACATCCTTAACATCATAAGCCTTATTCGGATCTTCGGGAATAATGTTTCTCAGTTTTTCATTAATCTCACTAATTGACCCGTCGTCAGCAACAATGGGAGGATTTTCAACATTATTTGAAGGAAGATATGAGAGAAACTTCTTCAGGGCAAGAATAGTATTCTCTTCGTCATCATATATCATATGAGCAACACCGCTTTTACGGGCGTGGACTTCTGCACCTCCAAGTCCCTCAAAGGATACATCTTCATTAAGAACCTCCTTGACAACATTAGGTCCGGTGACAAACATATAACTGGTGTGATTTACCATAAAGACAAAGTCAGTCAGGGCAGGAGAGTAGACGGCCCCACCTGCGGCAGGCCCCATTATTATGGAGATCTGGGGAATTATTCCGGAAGAATGTATAATGTTTTGAAAGATTGCAGCATAACCGCTGAGACTGGCAACTCCTTCCTGTATTCTCGCACCACCGGAGTCTATCAGGGCAATTATTGGTGAACCCATTTTCAGGGCCATCTCCTGAATCTTTGCGATTTTTTTTGCATGCACGATCCCTAACGATCCACCCATAATAGTGAAATCCTGGGCATAAGCAAAGACAAGCCTCCCGTTGACTTTTCCATGACCGACAATAACCCCATCGCCATAAGATCTTTCGACTTTCCCGAATTCCACAGGCTGGTCAGCTGGTGTTACGAACGCATCTATCTCTTCAAATGTATTCTTGTCGAATAGCAGGTTTATGCGTTCATGCGCAGTAAGTTTGCCTTTTGAATGTTGCTTCTCAGCTTGTTTGGGACTATATTGTTTTTCTATTGCTGACTGACGGTCAGTAAAGGCTTTAAAATACTTACCCGATAAATCCATACCCAGTTTATTTTAAGGTATCAAAAATAGACAATATCATCTTAATTACAAAAAGTACCTTCGACCGTTATACAGACAATGTTTGTAATATAATGATAAACAAATAAATGGATAATAAGTTATTTCGACCGGCGTGATAAATGTCTTATGCCTTTTACCCACCAACCCCCACAAGCTACCCTTTATACACATTTATTCTATTAAGCTGGAAAGGATATATAATTAAGGATATATAATAAAGATAATAATAACATATTCTGGTTTTTCGGGAGGTCTTCTCCCCGAGAATAATTTAGTGATAGTTTGATTTATTTGTACAAGTGATTTTGTTTAAAATTATTATAGCC
>PLLX01000221.1 GCA_003141415.1 Bacteroidales bacterium | reverse complement strand
TTTCATATTATGGCAATATCGTGGCAAATTTGCAACCTTCCGGAGATTTCGGACCGGCCGCCAGCTTCAGGCAGATTCACAGATTATCCTACTTCACTCAATTGATCCTAGCACGCAAAATAAATAATATGTTTTCGGTTCAGGTAGCTCCGTCAGTGACATATTTAAATTCAGTACCCCAAAATGTTGACTCAACTGCAGGTTATAAAAATCTTAACATAGGAATTTCAGTAGGAGCACGGGCTAATTTGTTCGGTTCCCATTCTCTTATTGTTGAATATGATCAGTTGCTTACAAAACAAAGTATAACCGTACAGCCAAAACCAAATCTTTCGTTGGGTTGGGAAATTGGTACAGCGACGCACTCTTTCCAGATTTTTGTAACAAACTATGATCAGATTATTAATCAGAGGAATCTCGTATTCAATACAAATGACTGGAGAGAAAGTCAATGGCTGATAGGGTTTAATATTCATGTCAGATTCTAATTCAATCAGTAAACAGGAATGAATTTATTTATGTTCCGGATAATTATTCTGTTGACTTTTATTAATTTATTTTCCATTACTTCTGAAGGAAGTTCCCTATTTGAAACAGAGAATGAGAAAGCACGGGATACAACAACATTTGTCTCACGTTTTGATGCTGATAATAATCGTTGTTTTAAATGTCACGGACAGGAGAAATACGAATACACTAATGAAACTATCGGGAAACAGGTCAAAGACATAATGTGTTCCGAACGTATTGTACGCAGGAAGGAATTTTATTCATCAAATCATAGGAGCTTTAGTTGTACCGACTGCCATTCTGAAGAGTATATGAAGTTCCCGCATTCCGGGGAGTTGAGAATGGAACAGAAATATATTTGTATTGATTGCCATGGTGGTGACGCGAAATTTGCAAAATATCATTTTGAAGAGATAGATTCTGAATATCGTAAGAGCACTCACTTTAAAATGGAGAATGAAGGATTTTCCTGCTGGAAATGTCATAATCCTCACACCTACAAGATAACGGTCCGAAACAGCAAAAATCTTAAGGAAACTATTGCTTACGATAACGCAATCTGTCTGAATTGCCATTCCAACTTCAGCCATTTTCAGCTTTTGACCGAAAGGAAAGAGATAAATATCATTCAAAAGCACGATTGGTTACCTAAGCAAACTTTACATTTCGCGAACGTGAGGTGCATAGAATGCCACACTCAAATCAACAACAATATTCCTGTATCTCATCTGATACAGGCAAAAGATCAAGCTGTCAAACTTTGCAATGAATGCCATTCAAAAAACTCAATTCTTATGGCCTCACTTTATAAATTTGAATCTAAAGAACAGCGCCGTGATGGATTCTTTAACGGAATTATACTAAATGCATCGTATGTTATAGGGGCAAACAGGAACGAATATCTGAACCTTCTGAGTCTTATTATATTCGTCTGTGTCATAGCTATTATTGTTATCCATATCATATTCAGGATAAGAAAAAATAACAAAACTTATTAAAGAAGACGAAAATGTATCTCTACCCAAAATGGATCAGGGTCTGGCATTTAATAAATGCTGCAATGTTTCTTATTCTTATTGTTACAGGGATAAGTATGCAGTACACTGATAAAGAAAATGCCTCTTATGTAGTAGGATTTGCAAAAGCTGTTAAGTGGCATAATTTTGCGGCTATTATACTTGTTTTGAACTATATAATTTTTGTTACCGGAAACCTGTTGACAAATAATGGAAGATACTACAGAATAGGAAGGAAAGATTTTTTATCAAATCTTACAAAACAATTTAATTATTATTCAAGAGGAATGTTCAAAGGTGAAAAACATCCTTTTCCGGTGACCGAAGAACGCAAATTTAATCCACTTCAAAAATTAACTTACGTACTTGCTATGTACGTTGCTTTCCCTTTATTAATTATATCAGGTATTGGTTTGTTGTTACCTGAAATAACGATAAAAACTTTTTTTGGTGTTAGCGGACTTATTCTTACAGATATCCTTCATATCACAATGGGTTTCTTGCTCTCAATATTCATGGTGATTCACATTTATACCTGTACTCTTGGAGCGAAGCCAACGTCACTCTTCTGGGGAATGATCTCGGGATATCACCGGGAGGAATAGTGGAGGAGTCAAATAATAATAAAATGAAAGAGACAAAAGAAAATTTAAGTGAAAGTTCATCGAGGCGCAATTTCCTTAAGAAGGTCGGGTTAGGAGTTGGAGCTGTATCTCTGGTTGGTATAGCTGGCAATTCAATTATAAGCAGGAATAAATCAAAATCAGGGAAAAAGATTAAGCTGTTGTCTCCCGATGGCAAGCTGGTTGAGGTAGATAAGGACGATATTAAGCCGGCTAAAGAGATTGTTGCTGAAATGAAATCAGAAGCCAGAAAAGGGTTAACTGGCAGGAAATTTATTATGGTTATCGATCTGGCAAAATGCAAAAATGCAAGGAAATGTGTTGAAGCCTGTCAGGAGGGGCATATGCTTCCCAAAGATCATGAATGGATGAAACTATATCTTCTTCAGGATGATCATACTACTGCTCGCTATTGGTTCCCGCGACCATGTTTCCATTGTGACAAACCTATGTGCGTAAGCGTTTGTCCGGTCGGAGCCACATATAAAAGAGACGATGGGATAGTTCTGATTGATAACCAGAGATGTATTGGTTGCAAGTTCTGTATGACAGGCTGCCCTTATTCAGTAAGGGTATTTAACTGGAAAGACCCGGAAGTGAAATTGCCGGCAGGTCAGGTTTATGACCCTGAAACAGGTATTCCTCAGGTGGAGGGAACTGTCGGGAAGTGTATATTCTGTGCCGATAAATTACGGAAGAATGAACTGCCGAGATGTGTTTCTGCGTGTCCAATGGGAGTATTGTATTTTGGCGATCTTTTAGAAGATTCTGTTACCAACGGGAACGAAACTGTCAGATTTAGTAAATTGATGGCTGACCGGGCCGGCTACAGGTTCCGTGAAGATCTGGGAACTCTGCCAAGTGTCTATTATCTTCCTCCGACTGAAAGATCTTTCCCTGTCGAAAGCGGATTAGAAGACAGTGATAAATCTGTGAAAGGAAGGTACAAAAATGCAGGACCAAGGTAATTTATGTTTGGTAATCAAGAAATTATGCTGACAGAAAAAAAGCTACTTCAGGATCTGACGCCAGAGATAGAGACTACAGGAATCAGATGGTATATAACATTCGCGATTTTCTTTTTGATTTTTTGTGTTGGCATATATGCCCTGATTCAACAAATCGAAAAAGGTCATATTGTCACCGGTATGCGCGATAATGTAGTATGGGGACTATACATTGTAAATTTCATATTCTTCATGGGGTTAAGTTATGCCGGTGCACTTATATCAGGTGTACTTCATCTTTTTCATACAGGATGGCGAAAGCCGGTTATACGTCTGGCAGAACTTTTGACTGTCATCTCACTGGTAATAGGTCCTTTTTTCATTTTCTTCTGTATCGGTCGCCTCGACAGACTTCCTTTCCTGGTGATGTACCCGCGTATCCAGTCTCCAATAACATGGGATGTCATAGCCATAAGCACCGATCTGGTTGGATGCTTTTTGTTTTTGTATCTCTCATTAATTGAGGATTTTGCCATACTTCGTGATTACAATGATCTGCATGTGAAACTCCATGGAAAAAGAAAGTATACAAAGTTCTTTCACTGGGTTTTACAGGTAGCTGAAAAGGAGAAGGAAAATACTAACTAACGCAAAGAATGTTATGGCTGCTATGATCATAGCGATTGCTATCATAGTTTATTCCGTTTTAGCATGGATTTTTGGAGTAACTCTTCAACCCGGCTGGCATTCAACCATTTTTGGCCCCTACTTTGTTATTGCGGCAGTATTTTCAGGTACCGGTCTTCTGATTATCCTGATGTATATTTACAGAAGAGTATATCACCTCGAGGAATATATTACAAAACGTCACTTTGTTAATGTTGGAGTGCTTCTTATAATTATTGCTGCATTTTATGGTTATTTTACTTTCAGCGATTATCTGACAAAATGGTACGGCTCGATAAAAATGGACTCTTTGCTGATTGATAAACTCTTTCACGACTATTTTGCATTATTTATTTTCGCTAACTACATAGGTATCTTACTCCCGTGCATAATTATTGCTTTTCCCAGGTTCCGCACAATCCGCAATATTACTATAGCTGCAGTTATTGCTGTTACTGGCACTGTGGGTGAACCGTTATATTATCGTCATTCCTACACTTGAAACTCCATTTCTTCCGATACAGGATACTCGGCCCGACTGGATACGGTATTCACCTACATGGATTGAATGGTCACTAACACTGGCTGGGAGTTTCAGTATACGGAATGCTCTTTATGCTGGTATCAAAAATTGCACCAATTATCTCAATTTCGGAGATGAAAGAAGGAGGATAAAATAGAGATTATGAAGTAGAGGAGAAAAGTTGAAATGAAAAGAAAAATATCACTAAAATTATTACTTTTATCATTACTCTCATTGAATTCTATATTCTCTTATTCACAGGAGAATTCGAAGATCAGTCCTTATATTCAACTTCAGTACTTCAAGGATAATGATGAGAACAGTTTTCTAAAAACTACTCTTACATATTCTAAGAACAGGATGGAACTTCCGCTTCCGGGTATGAAAATTATCTTTTATTCTGGTCCGGAAAAGAAAGTCAGACTTGCAGAAATCATTACTGATGATAAAGGTGTTGCAATGTATAATCTGAACCATAAATCCGATTTTTCGGTAGACAAAAACGGTTTATGGCCATTCAGTTCTATATTTGACGGGAATGATACAATAGAATCAGGTATCTCTAAACTATTAATAAGAGATGTCACTCTGAGTATGACATTAACCAGGATTGATAGCATCAAGACAATCGGGCTGAAAGCAAAAAAAATGGAGAAGGGAAAAGAAATTCCTGTTTCCGGTGATAAGGTAACCCTTTATGTACCACGCATGTTCAGTCTTTTACCAATTGGAGAGGCAACGCTGGATGAGTCAGGTTCCGCTGCTGTCGAATTTCCTGCCAGTCTTCCAGGTGATAAAGAGGGCAATATTACTGTCATAGCACGGTTTGAGGAACATGCTGAGTTCGGCAATGTTGAAAAAAAATCTACTCTTAAATGGGGTTTGCCTTCAGCTTATTCTGTTCCTGCCGGACATCGTGCCCTTTGGACAAAAACCGCACCCAAGTGGATGATCTATTCCCTTTCTGTCCTTTTATCGGGTGTTTGGGGACATTATCTGTTTGCTATTATAAGCCTTATAAGAATAAGGATAAATTCCAAAAAGAAGAAAGTTGAAAACAAAGAATTATTTATAAAATGAAAATTGTACTGATATTGCTATTTTTTAGATATAAACCAAAATAAAAGATTATGAAAACTTTAAAATTGACTTTTATCAGCTCGGTAATAATGTTTATGAGCATTTCACTGGTCGCCCAACCAAAACCATGGATTGTTCCGACCAATTTTAAAACAATGAAAAACCCCGTTGCTGTTAGTGAAACAAGCACAAAGACAGGGCAGGCACTTTATACAAAAAATTGTGCATCATGTCACGGAAAAGCTGGTCTGGGTGACGGTGTTAAGGCAAGAGCCCTTAAAGATTTCCCCGGTGATTTTTCAAAAGCTGAATTTCAAGGACAGACTGACGGCGATCGTTTCTACAAAACCAAAACAGGAAGGGGTGAAATGCCTAAGTACGAAGGTAAATTAGCAGATAATGATATTTGGAATATTGTTAACTATATGAAAACATTTAAGAAATAGATTTTGCCCGATTTTTATTATTTTTGTAAATAAATTAAAATCACGGATTATGAAAACTCTTAAAATGATTTTTATCAGCTCAGCAGTTATGCTTCTGAGTGTTTCGTTGGCTGCCCAGCCCAAGCCATGGGTCGTTCCTGCTAACTTCAAAGCAATGAAAAACCCGGTTGCTCAGAGTGACGCAAGCGCAAAACTCGGGATGGGTTTTTTTACAAAGAATTGTGCATCCTGTCATGGGAAAACCGGTCTGGGGGATGGTGTAAAAGCCAGGACTCTCAAAGATTCTCCGGGAGATTTTTCTAAAGCTGACTTCCAGAGTTCTTCCGACGGGGATATTTTCTACAGAACTAAAACGGGAAGAGGCGATATGCCGAAGTATGAAGGGAAATTGGCTGATGAAGATATCTGGAATGTTGTTAATTATATGAGAACGTTAAAGAAATAACAGGAAAAAATAAGATCTTCAGAATTGGAGGCTGGCCTTAATTGTTCAGCCCTTTTTATGTTTTATTTTTGATAACATTAGTTTTAAAGAAAGAGATCCGAACGTAGAGAGGAATCTCCCTCCCCCATTGCGGAACAATTCATTCCATTTCATTTCATTAGTATTGTTAGCGAGGATTCTTATATAACTTGAGTCTGAACGAAATTGTTCAAGCTTTTTTATTCATGTCATTATATAGTAAGCCCCCGGAATAGTGACTCCGGGGGCTTATATTCTTTGTTTAAGTGCTGGATGTCTAGTTGAGTACTGTTATTGAGTTAGCAAGTAAAGTTGTAGTATATGCAGCGTTATGAATACCTAAACTAAAATCTCTGAGACATAACTGGAAGTTGATAACAGCTCCCATCTGAGCGTTTGTAAGAGTGAGTTTTGGTAATGCAGAATTAAATGTAATCTGCGCAGCAGTAAAACCCGTAGTACTTGTATTCTGAAACATTGTTGTGTTGTAGGTAGTACCTTCCGGATTATTTACAGGGTCATACATATTCAGATTACCGTCATAGTTATTCGTTGTGAGTCCGAGCCACAGGTTCCCAGTGGGATCTCCCATTCTGTTCAGAATATCAATCCCGCCTTCCTGTAATTTTGCAGCTAACTGGTCGAGTTGAGCTTTAACTCCGTTTCTGGTTTGCAGCCAGTATTTTGAACTGGTTGTTGAAGAGATTGGATTGGCCAGGTGACAACCGGCCACATTGCATCCGTTAAAGTTTCCCTGTGCATTGAATGTATGTCCGCCTGCTTTGCCTGACATATCTGCCATATGGCAATCCTGGCATGAAGCAACGGTTGTGTGCTGTGAATTGGAGTAACCTGTTCCGAACTCTACGCCACCAATACCGGCAAAAATCGCTGCGGTAGTTCCATTGTGTGTGCTTGTTCTGAAACTTGGTTTCATAACATTCAGGTTATTTGCCTGAGCCGCATCATAGAATACGGCAGTCGGATTACTTACAAGTCCGGCATAATTCAGCACATTTTTATCCGTATTTGAATTTGTTAATGGACGAGGTTGATGACATTTAGCACATAAGTTGCTCTTACTGTCGTCCTGGGGCAGGTCAATAGATTTTGAACCACCAAAAAAGGTCATGGGCACTGCTGCAGTAGTAGTCAGAGGCATAAAATCAGCAAAAGTGTATGATGTATGTAAATGGACGTGACACATATTGCACTGCATTGGTCCATATGATGTACTTGAAGATGCTGCATACGGATTTGAATATGTAGTTGCCGGCGGAACAATTGTGAAGACTGTTGATACATTGTTTGCCACTACATATTTAAAAGCTTCTGATTCATGGCAAGGAGAGCAGCCTGTACTTCCGACTTCCTCAAAATTTGCATCACCGTATGCGTGTTTTGCATATGCAAATTGAGTCTTGACTGAATCAACTCCGGCCGAATTATGGCATTGCGTACAAGATTCATTCGCATCTTTCCCGTTTTGTCCTACAGGGCCCATAGGTCCTTCACATGCTGTAAAAAGGAACCCAGCAGCGAATAAAACTGAGAAAAGTCTGATTAAGTTTTTCATATCTGGTTAGTTTGTTAAATTTCGTTTTGCAATTTACAAAAAAGCTCTGTCATCTAAATAGCAGTTGATATGTTATTTATGATATATATAATTGATAGATATAGTGTCTGTCAATGATAAATATCAATTAATAGGTTGATATTTGTTAGTTTTGTACAGTAGAATGTTTTTAAAAACCTATTTTTAAACCCCTTAAAACCGGAAATATGTCTGTGGTAAATTTAATCAGCAGTTGTGAGTCATGTACCCGACGATGGAAAAATTTTCAGCACCTCACAAAAGAGCAACTTAACATTGTAAACGAAAACAGGTATGAAGCTACATTTAAGGCTGGTGAGATAATTTTGAAACAAGGTTCTCCAACATCAAATGCATTATTTATATCGTCAGGAATGGCAAAAACATATATTGAAGGACTTCATGGAAAAAACTTCATAATAAGTATTGCTTTACCCGGACGATTGATATTAGGTCCTGGTGCTTATGTTGACTCCCGCCATACTTATACGGTAGCAGCAATCACAAGTGTTCAGGCCTGTTTCATAAATTTTGAAATATTCAAACAGCTTGTACGCGTAAATGGGGCATTTGCTGAAAGCCTGCTCGAAGACATAAGTGCAAAATCGCAAGGAACGCTTAACAGGATGGTTAATCTGTCGCAAAAGAAAATGCCTGGCAGACTCGCGGAAGCTTTATTGTATTTTGCAGACGTTGTGTTCAAAAATGACGAATATGAAATGATACTCTCACGCCAGGAACTTGGTGAAATGACAAATATGGCCAAAGAATGTGTTGTCAGGATACTTAAAGAATTAGAGGATTCCGGAGTTGTTTATTCTGATTCGTCAAGAATAAAAATAATTGACAGGGAAAAACTAATTCAGATATCTGTAAAGGGATAATAAGTCAGAAGACAGAAGCAAGACGCTGGTACTCAGGACAGGAAGTCAAAAGTTGAATTTAAGTTCTCGGACTTCCAACTTCGGACTGTTTAATTAAAGTTTTAATAAATCTTTATTATGAAGTATTTTAAGTTTCTTTTTTCCACGCTCATGATGGGAGTACTTTTTGTCCTGTTTGCTGTTGCCATGGCAGTCGCCACTTTCCTTGAGAATGACTTCGGTTCCGCTGCAGCTTACAGCATGGTTTATAATTCCTGGTGGTTTGAATTGATATTGTTACTCCTTGCTCTGAATCTTGTGGGTCAGGTAGTTATTTTCAAGCTCCTGAAGAGAGAAAAACTTACAGTCGCCCTCTTTCATCTTTCATTCATTCTTATGATTATAGGTGCAGGTATAACAAGGTATTTCGGATGGGAAGGTTCAATTCATATTCGTGAAAGCGAAGAACAACAACAGTGCTTTTCAAATGAGAAATATATAGGATATTCTGTTAAAGATAACAATGGAACGATTATCACAAGTCATTCCCAGAAATATTCAATGACCTCAATTTCAGCCGATAATTTCAAAAAAACGATAAAAATCAATGGCAGGGACTATGAACTCATACTGGCAAAGATCATCCCGAATGCTTCCGAGGTTATTGCCGATAGTCCTGAAGGAGAACCCATTATTTCCTTGCTTGTAACGAAAAATATGGTGACAAGAGAAACTCTTACTCTCAAAAAAGGTGATACAAAAACTTCAAATGGAATCTCATTCGGTTTTGCTTCACCGCAACCTGCTGATGTAAATATTTCAATTGATTCTGGAAAGTTTTTTATATTATCCAGATTCAAACTGGGTGAAATGAGCATGATGACACATGCTCAAACATCAACAATAGAAGGTAAGCCGGTTGAATTAAAAACGATGCAGATTTTAACATTGGATGACATTAAAATCGTGCCTCAGCAGATGTCAGTTGCAGGTGTTATAAAAGCAGGTGCTATAAAACCTGAGGAACAGATTACGGGTTTGAATGCTTTCATATTTCATCTCATAAGCGGCAAAAGATCGGCAACAGTATATCTCTGGGACAGGGAAGGAGAAAAGACAACTTCAACATCGTGTAAGCTGGATGGGCCTTCAGTTGAACTTAGCTATGGCTCTAAGTCAACCATGCTTCCTTTTACAATTAAACTTAATGATTTTATTCTGGAGAGATACCCGGGTTCTTCCAGTCCTTCGGGTTATAGGAGCGATGTTGTTCTTATCGATAAGAGAGAAAATGTTGAAAAGCCTTTCATGATTTTCATGAATAATATCCTCAGATATAAGGGATACCGTTTTTATCAGTCCTCTTTCGACCGCGATGAAAAAGGTACAATCCTCTCAGTTAATCATGATATGGCAGGTATGCTGGTTACTTATACAGGTTATGCATTGTTATTCTTTTTTATTATTCTTTCATTACTCAATAAAAACTCGGTGTTTCGTAATATTAATGCCGGATACTGGAATTCCGCGATCAGAAAGAGCGCTCCGGTTATTTTCCTGATTCTTTTTCTGTCGGGAGCGACTGATACCAGTGCCCAGAAACTTGTCCCTGAAAAATCTGTTGCCGGTGAGTTTGGTAAAGTACTTGTTCAGGATCAGAAGGGGAGGACCAAACCACTTTTTACACTGAGCGATGATATTCTAAGGAAGGTAACAAGAGAGAATGAATTTGAAGGACTCACTTCTATGCAGGTCCTCCTCGGGTTGTATTTTGATTTTAATAACTGGAAGGATATTCCACTTATCAGGATTTCAAATAGCGATATTCAGAGGAAACTTGGTATCAATGGAAAGTTCGCATCCTTTTCCAACCTGGTTAATCTGGAAGGTAACGGTTCTTATAAAATTTCCGAGGAAGTGAATGCTGCATATTCGAAAGCTCCGGGTGAAAGGAGCAAAACGGATAAGGAAATGATGAAAATCGACGAACGGGTAAATATCGTTTACATGATATATAAAGGGGATTTTATGAAACTTTTTCCATTGAAGGACGGAACTCATAATTGGGGATCAGCACTTGAGGCAATTCAAAAAGGTGCAAACAAGGAGGATTCTCTTTTCCTGAAAGGAATTATGCCTGCCCTGGCAGATGGCTTACAGACAAATAATATTGCTATTGTTCGTCAGGTTTCAGAATCAATAGGAGAGTACCAGAAAAAGTTTTCACAATATGCTCTCCCTTCAGAATCAAGAACCAATGCGGAACTACTCTATTATAGGCTTGGTATATTTGAACGGCTCTTCCCCTTCTATGCAGCTGTCGGACTGATAATGCTGATTGGCCTTATTACTATGGTGATAAGGGGTAGGAAAGAGACGCCCCTGTTTTTAAAGATTCTCGCATCGTTGTTATTTGCAGGTTTCCTGTTTCACACTTTCGGACTTGCTCTCAGATGGTATATTGCAGGCCATTCACCAATGAGCAATGGATATGAATCGATGATTTTTATTTCGTGGGCTACACTTTTGGCAGGATTTATATTCAGCCGCAAATCGGCGTTTGCTCTTTCTGCAACTGCCGTACTTGCTTCAATGACTCTGATGGTGGCTCATCTGAGTTTTATGGATCCTGAGATCACCAACCTTGTACCGGTTCTTAAATCATACTGGCTTACATTACATGTTTCTATCATTACTGGCAGTTACGGGTTTCTGGGACTGGGGGCCATACTTGGATTAATTACATTGATATTGCTCTCATTATCGAACGACAAAAACCGGGAGAGGATTGCAAATACTATCGATGAGCTCACTGTTATCAATTTTAAAACTCTTACTCTCGGACTTTATTTTCTTACAATCGGGACATTCCTTGGAGCAGTCTGGGCAAACGAATCATGGGGGAGATACTGGGGCTGGGATCCGAAAGAGACATGGTCATTAATTACCATAATCATCTATAGCATAGTAATTCATAGCCGAAGGATACCAGGAATGAAAGATATCTTCACATTTAATCTGATTTCCCTTTTTGCCTTTTCATCAGTGTTAATGACATATTTTGGTGTGAATTATTATTTATCGGGAATGCACTCGTATGCATCAGGAGAAGCAGCTCCTGTACCATCGTATGTTTATATTGCAGTTATTGCACTGGCGGCACTCTCATTTCTGGCATATTCAAAATACAGGAAATCTGCAAAATGAAAGTAGGGGCGTTGCTTGCAACGTCCCTACCTCATATTTTATGGGTGGAAGATGGTATTCTAACCTGACCATCTGAACACGGCTATCTGTCTGAAAAACAATCTTAATTAAAAGCATTTAGATTTATTTTACGTATATTTACATGTATTAAGTTAGAATATAGTTAGAATATACGGAAATGAATACAAGATTAATGATTGAAGCCACGAAGGCAAATAACGCAGGTGATTGCACCGTATATGTTGAGGTAAGTGTGTCAAACCAAACAGAAAAGAAAAAAACGGTTCGGATACCAACCAATATTAAAATCAATGCCGACAGTTGGAGTGCAAAAAGTCAGTCGATTATCCGTGGTAAGTCTAAAGATTACTATAAAATTAACCAAATGTTGATTTCGCAAAAGGAATTAGTCACAGATATAATTGCCGAGTTATCACAAAAGGGTCGATTCCAGTTATCTGAAATAAAACAGCGTTATATCGAAAAGACTGCTCCCATTACACTTGATTTTTTTGAGATTTACGATGCATGGCTGGCGATAAAGGAACAAAAAATGAGCCGTAATGGCATAAAAGATTTTAAGACGTTAAAAACACATCTGTCTGGTTTTGAGAAATCCAGAAAGGATAAAATTGTGTTAAGTGAAATCGACAGTACTTTTTTCGAAAAGTTCGAAATTTACTTATCGCATCTTAAAATAGTAGAAAAGTCCAAAGATAACGATGAGGCAAAAACAAAACTTTTTGCCGACAGCACCATTTTGAAAAATCTTCAGACGCTGAGAGTATATTTAAACAGCCAACGTGACAAGGGTTTGCCAATAAATCTTACCTATAAAAAATTTAAAATAAAAAGTAAACCACTACCAGCTTTAATCACACTTGAACCCGATGAATTTCGGTTACTATTAAAAAAATTGGAGAATGAGAGACTTGAAAAGGTACGGCAATTGTTCGTTTTGCAGTGTTCCACAGGTCTCAGGTATAGCGATGTCGTTAAAATCCGTAAGAACCATGTTCGAAGCAATGTGATCTACATGAACAGCACGAAAACACGGCAGAAACTTCAAATTCCTTTGAATGATAACTCGAATGAAATCCTTACGGGATGTAATTTTGACGCATCAAGAATAAGCATTAGCAACCAAAAATATAACGACTACATTAAAGAACTATGCGACCACATTGGCATAAATCAACCAATAATGAGAATCAGTTACCGTGGGAATAAAGAAATACAAGAACCCCTGAAAAAATCCGAAATTATGAGTTCCCATCACGGTAGGCGCTTCTTCATAACCCAAAATTTAATTAATGGAGTTCGCCCTGAAGTCATTATGAGCATGACCGGGCATGTTGATTTTAGGTCATTTAAGAAATATATAGCTATTACCGACCAAACCCGTGTAAATGCGATGGAATTATGGTCGAAAACATTTGGTAAGACGGAAGATTTAACACAGTAAGCATATGGTAACGTTCCCAGATAAAGTTCATCCAAAGCATGGATTAACCATGAGGTTCAAGTATAGTCCCAGAGCAATTCAATACCTTAGATACTTTGACATAATTCTATACTATCCAGATTACAAATTTATACCACTTGATTTAACTTTTAACAATGCTGATGATCTACATCAGTTTCTTGTCAATCGGGGGATTGTGCGTTATGAAGTTGAAGTGAGTATAACTAACAGTGAGTTTTCAGATGAAATTTCAATTGTTGATACAAAGAAGATTTATGATATTGAGGAAAGTAAATTAAAATACCTGCTTAACTACAAGTATTATTCAATAAATGAGGTTGCCGAAATGTTGTCGTTCAGTCGACCTACCGTTTATAAATTAGTGAGCGATCAGGCACTAAAAGCAATTCGGATATATGGTCAACTCCGTATAAACCATTTAGATTTAATGGCATTTATTAACAAAGAAAGCCAACAGTAAATCATTCAAATTTTATCTTATCTATTTCTCCCCCCCCCTTGGCTTTTTAAAACACAAGACCGTTGTAAATCAATAAATTACAACGGTCTTTTTGTTTGTGGTAATTAATGTGGTAATGAAAACTATGGTTTATTCTTACTCCTATTGTCCCACTCAGTCCCCTGCCATTCGCTAATAACACCCTCGTTTTCACATTTTGAACATACCCAATGGACATCATCATTTTTACCGATTATCTCACTTTTAATTATTCCTTGACATCCCTTTTGAAAACATCTGATATCGGTTGTTGCTAATGTCTGAGGACAAGTCTTAGAGATTGTATCAACTGGAAAAGCCGGACAAATTGACCACCCTTAGCCGGTAGAAACTGACCACCTCTGGCCGGACCAAATTGACCACCTGGCGCCGGAGCAAACTGACCACCAAAAAAGAGCGCTTCTCATGTTTAAAAAGTAAGCTGTGATCTTTACTGTTTCTTTAATTATAAACAGTGGGATTATGGCCAATAAAAAGACAGACATGAGTAAACTCAGACAAATGCTAAGGCTCTTTGCGCAGGGCGAAAGCAAATTAAGGATCAGTGAATTAACGGGTGTGTCGCGCAACACACTAAAAAAATACCTTAAAATATATACCCATCTCGGGTTAAACCTGCAGGCCATCGAAGGGCATAACGACCAGGAGCTGGACCACTTGTTTGGTGAGAACCTCCTGCCCGAACCCAGTGACAAATACAAAACGCTGGAGTCTTTCTTCCCTACGATGGAGAAAGAGCTGAAGAAAAGGGGCATTACAAGGAAATACTGTGGGGAAGATACATTGCAATGCATCCTGATGGTTACAGAGTATCACAGTTCAAATATCATTATCAGCAATGGCTTAGGCACAGTAAATCGGTCATGCACATCGAGCATATTGCCGGGGACAAGATGTATATTGATTATGCTGGAGAAAAACTTCATATTGTAAACAAGGAAACAGGGGAGATTACTGATGTAGAGGTTTTTGTCTCTGTGCTTGGGGCCAGCCAGCTGACATACATTGAGGCAGCACTAAGCCAGAGTAAAGAAGATTTTATAACCTGCTGTGAACATGCTCTGGCGTATTATGGAGGAGTTCCGATGGCAATAGTCCCGGATAACCTGAAGAGTGCCGTAACAAAGAGCAGCCTTTATGAGCCTACCTTAAATCAGGCATTCGAGAACTTTGCATTGCATTACAGTACAACAATACTCCCCACAAGGTCTTACAAACCCAAGGATAAAGCACTTGTAGAAGGGGCTGTCAAGATAGCCTACAGAAGGATCTACTCTGTACTTGACAAAAAAGTCTTTCATACCCTTGAAGAATTAAACCAGGCAATAAGAGAAATAGTCGAGCTGCATAACAATACCAGACTTACAGGCAGACCGTACGGTCGCAGGGTTCTGTTTGAAGAGATAGAACGCTCCGCACTCCATCCCCTTCCTTCATTACCCTATGAATTTAAACGGCAGCAGTACGCAACGGTAGCCGTAAATGGTCATGTATGCCTGAAGGAAGACAAACATTATTACAGTGTCCCTCACGAGTACATTGGTAAAAAGGTAAAGGTGATGTATACATCGACTCATGTAGAGATCTTTTACAACTATGTTTCACTGACAGTGCATAGCAGGGACCGTAAGCTATATGGTTATACAACAAATCCTGATCATCTGGCCAGCACACATAGGTATCTTGCCGAGTGGAACCCGGGACGCTTTATTAAATGGGCGGAGTCAATAGATGAATCTGTGAAGACATTTATTGTTCGGCTTATGGAAAGCAAAACGCATCCAGAACAATCATACAAGGCATGCCAGGGTGTTTTAGGCTTTGAACGGAAGGTTGGCAGGGAGAGGCTCATAAACGCCTGCAAAAGAGCCATAGAGTATGAGAACTACTCTTATCATGCAATTAAATCAATCCTGGAAAACAAATATGACATGCTGACTTATGCAGAGTTACCTGCAGAGATACCTCCGCATGAAAATATCCGTGGTGAAAACTATTATCAATAATCTATAAAACAAAACACAATGACACAGGAGACACTTGAAAAATTAAAGAAGCTCAGGCTGTTGGGAATGGCCCGTACTTATGAAACCAGTCTTGAAAATGACAAATTGTTAAATCTGTCAGCCGATGAGTTAATAAAGATGCTGGTTGAAGCTGAATGGGACGATCGTTTGAATCGCAATATTGAAAGGAGGCTGCGTAATGCAAAGTTCCGTTACCAGTCATGCCTGGAAAGCATCGATTACCAGGCAGATCGTAACCTTGACAAAACCCAGATAATGCGTTTTGCTGAATGCACTTATATACGAAAACATGAGAACATCATAATCACAGGAAGTACGGGGATAGGGAAAAGCTACCTGTCTACAGCTCTTGGACACCAGGCCTGTACACTTGGGTTTAAGGTTTATTATGCAAACATTGGTAAGCTTTTTTCAAGGTTAAAAATGGGTAAAGCAGATGGATCTTATATACGTGAGATATCAAAAATAGAACACCAGGATCTGCTTATACTTGATGATTTTGGACTAGTACCCATTGATAGCCAGAACCGCGCCGCACTGATGGAGATAGTTGAAGACCGTCATAAAAAGGCTTCTATGATAATAACTTCCCAGCTTCCCGTCAACTGCTGGCATGAGGTTATCGGAGAAAAAACCATTGCTGATGCAATACTCGACAGGATAGTTCATGATGCTCATAGAGTCGATCTCAGGGGAGAGTCCCTGAGAAAGACCAGGGACAAACAGAAAAACATGGAAATAATGAATTAAAAAAGATAAATTTGTTTAACCACTTTTTATCGTGAGAAAGCTCTTTTTAAAACACCAACTCTGATGTGGTCAATTTACTCCGGCGAAATGTGGTCAGTTTACCCGGCTTTTGTACCTCACTAGTGTCCGATTAAAATTATAATACGTTCTTTGAAATCCTTGATATATCTGGCTTGTAGAGCTTTTTAGTTGCGTGACGATTTGAATTGAAATTCGTGGTTTTAGCTTTGTTAAAAGCAAAAAACCATGAATCTAGGCAAATATGTCTTCGCTCAACTTACAGATTTTTTACCTCAGCGTGTATTTGACCATTTAGTGTATAAATACAATGGCAATCAGTATATTAAGCACTTTTCTTGCTGGAATCAACTTCTCAGCATGGTATTTGGTCAACTTGCCGGCAGAGACAGCCTTAGAGATCTTATGGTAAGTATAGAACCACATAAACCTAAATACTATCATCTTGGATTTGGAAAAGGTACTTCAAGGTCCAATTTTGCCAATGCCAATGAGAAACGTGACTGTAGAATTTTTGAAGATTACGCTTTTTACTTAATCGAACAAGCACGTAAATCTTCAATAGTCGATCAGGATTTTCAGTTGAACGTTGAAGGAAATGTATATGCCTTCGATTCTTCAACCATTGATTTGTGCCTGAGCGTGTTTTGGTGGGCCGAATTCCGTAAAACAAAGGGAGGGATCAAATTGCATACCTTATATGATATTAAGACTTCCATCCCTTGTTTTATTCATGTATCCGCCGCTTCAATGAATGATATGAGAGCCATGGATTTATTACGTTATGAACCAGGCGGTTATTACATTTTTGATAGGGGATACATCGATTATGCTCGACTTTTCAGGATCCATCAAAGTTCAGCCTTCTTTGTATGCAGAGCTAAAGACAACCTCCAATTCCAAAGAATTTATTCAAACAAAGTTAATAAGGAGAATGGCGTTTTGCTCGATCAAATCGGAAAACTTACTGGATTTTATGTGTCTAAGAAATATCCGGAGAAACTTCGTCTTATTAAGTTTTACGATGAAGAAACGGATAATGAACTTGAATTTTTATCCAACAACTTCAAACTGTCTGCAGAAGAAATTGCTCAACTTTACAAATACCGATGGAAAGTGGAACTGTTCTTCAAATGGATAAAACAACACTTGAAAATCAAATCATTTTGGGGAACGAGCATGAATGCGGTCAAAATACAGGTTTATTCTGCAATTATTACTTACTGTCTAGTCGCATTAGTCCGTAACAAATTGAAAGTTGATCGTTCAACCTACGAAATATTACAAATTTTGAGCATTTCTTTACTAGACAAAACGCCTATAAATGAGCTACTTACAAATCAGAATTACAAAGATGTCAAAGAACTATATGATAAACAGCTGAAAATCAGCTGGTATTAATCGGACACTAGTGATAATACCTATTAAATCTGAATCATATAATGAATTTCATTTGTACGCCAAAGAAAATAGAATTACTATTTCATCTGGTTCTTATTCTAATAAATAATAATCCACCTGTGCTTATCTAAGGTAAAATTTAATGTGGTTTGCAAATGACTAATTTTTGCTGTTAAATGACTTCAATATTCAACCATAATCTGTTGATTTTTATCTGCATAATAAATTTGTAAAACGCCCCCTCATTAGATACAATAACGGATGAATAGTGATGAGGCGGCATGTTGTTTAAGTATCTATATATTAATACAATACATACTTACAGTATTCGATTTTCAAGACCAATTAGTCCAGAACCGTATAGAATATTACTGTTCTCCAAGGAGCGTATTGGTGTAATTTAAATTAAGATTAAAAGGAAATCATAAAATCCTGTGCAATAAAGACCTATGAATCACATCTGAGCATAAAAAAATCAAATTTCCCTTTGATGAATTGAACATATAGTTGTGTACCTTTGATAAAAACAATATAATTAATGTTAATCACCTTTCTCGGCTCCATATCATTGGATTTTATTTTGTTATAAACAAATTTATTTGCAATTGCAGAACCCCAAATTATAGATTTTATAAATAAGGAGATAAAATTATGGAAACAGCAAGTCAAGATTTAATTCACGAACATAAGGCTATTCTTGTTGCATTAAATGTGATAGAAAAAATGTGGGGGAATGTCCAAAACAATAACAAACAAACAGATTATAAAGATATTGAGGATATCATTGGATTCCTGAAAATCTTTGCCGACAAATGTCACCATGGGAAGGAAGAAGACTTTTTATTCCCTGCACTTGAAAAGGTTGGTATTAAAAACGAGAACGGTCCTATCGGAGTAATGCTTGCACAACATAAACAAGGGCGTGAACTCATTAAACAGATGCAAGAAAGTATTGTAAATAAAATAATCAATAGAAACGCTTTTGTTGATGCAGCTTCGTCTTACGTTAATCTTCTTAGAAATCATATTGAAAAAGAAGACTCATTATTATTTCCATTGATTGATACCAAATTGTCAGCATCAAAACAAAAAGAGCTATTAAACAATTTTGAAAACCTTGAAAAAGATGTAATTGGAGAAGGTAAACATGAAGAACTTCATGCTTTACTTGAAAAATTCAAGAAAAAGTATTTAAAATAATCCAATTTAATTAACTACTCCCCATTTTTTGACCACAGGTTATCAAATATAAGTTATAATGATGGTTATTCTGGTCTTTTCAGGTGTAGTTATTTTTTCTTTGCCTTCGAGTACGCAATTGCTACCGCTTGTTTCTGCGACTTTTTCATCGACTTTGGGTGGCTCGTTCCAATTGTTCCCGTCTGTTTGTAATCGTGGAGTAGTTCCTCAATGTTTGAGCTGATCACTTTCTTTGACTTTCCGTTTTTTAGTGGCATCTCTTTGTGGTTTTAATGATAATTCATCTGTAAAAACTTTGGATTTTATTTTTTCCCAATCAGAAGTTGTAATTCATGAAGTGTATCAGGATTTTCAATTTGAACCCAATTATAATTAAAGTAATCATCAAATTTATATACCCCATTTTTAGGTTTATATACCCAAATACCTTCTTTGGCAGCAACAATAAAGCAATTTGCTTGTAATCTAAGAGCATAAGACTTTGCTTGGAAATAGGCTTCTTGCAAATCTTTATTTGTCTTAATTTCATATTTTGCTTCCAATATCATTTTTGCTGATTCTTCGCCTCTTTGAGTATTCGCACCGAAACCATAATCTGGATAATTTCTTTCACCTCTACCCATTTTAACACGCATTTGGCGTACCCAATCAGTAGATGTATATTTTAATAAAACCAAAAATGGCTCAATCAATCTTATCTCAACATCTCTCTCATCTTTTAAGTCATCTGCTTCAAATTTACTGGTTGGGATAATAGTTGGAAAATTGTCTATGCTTTGACCTTTTAATTTTAACATCGATAGCAGTTCCAAATATTCTGGATATTTTATCGGATAACCATTAATACCCTGTAAATTCTTTCTTACTAAGGGATTTCGTGCCCATACTGGATTGTTTTCTAAATCCTTTTGAGTAATATGAACATCAAGTTTAATAGGGAAAGACAAATAATTGACACTATAGTAACCAAAAAAAGGGTCAGCAAATCCATTACCAATGACTCGCCATATTGAATGAATATAACTATGTGGTGTACGACAGTACATAACAACTATATCGCCTCTTTTTGCATCTACATTACCCTGCCAACTTTCCTCACTATCCTCCTTGGATTCATCTAACGTATCAAAGTCAAATTTATCACAACCAACAAACCAAACCTTTGATGGACTTGGAATTTCCTTATCCTCTAACTCAGCAAGAACCGTTGGAGCAAAATCATAAAAAAATGCGCAAAGTTCTTGTGGTATAAATTCATTTATTTTACGAAACTCTTGTAATGCCTCACACAAATCAAGGTAATATAATGCTCTTTTATCCAAATCTTTTTTCTTAGGAACTTCAGGAATTGGGATGTTAAACTCATAACAAATGTTTGTGAATTTATTAAATTCACGTTCAAAAGTATAAGGGAAAAAATAATCTGGGAAAAGGTGGTAAAGTAATCTTGAAACCGCACTAATCATCTCTATCCAAAATTGAGGGGCATTTGATGGAAAAATTTCAAAATCGCAAGTAGTGATTCCCTTCTGAATCCATTCTGTGTAAAGTTGTCTAATGTTTTCTTTTGGAAAGTTATATGTGGTTTTGAGATAATCAAATATAAGTTGGCGAAAGTTAACTTTAGAATCTATAATATATCTTTTAAGGTCACTGCGATTAAGAATATCAATTGTCTTAGAATCTTTTACTTCGACTGCAAATTCTTCATTGGAGAAAACGTTCAAAGGTTTGTAATAATCTATTGATTCTTTCCCTTTTATGGAATCTTTATATAAATTCCAGATATAATTATTAAATCTCATAAGTGGTAAGATTATTAATAGATTTCATTTATTCTTTTGTTTTCATGACCATTGATTTTACAAATGGCTGGCATATTCAGTACCCAAGGACAGGTTTTAGATTGACTGTCATCTATAATCTTTTCTTCACCAAAAATTAATGCATGTTCTTTCCAAAATTCTAAATCATCTGGTGATGCATGTTCGTCCCATGGTTCAGGTTTTGCCACATTTCCAATATAACTTGACATTATAAGATAATGTGTTGGTACTCTCAACAAAACAACTGTAATGAAATTACAATTAAAAGGCTCTCGATTAAGTACAAAACGAGTATGTCCTGAACGTCCAACCCTGATAGCATAAAAAATTTCATCGTTTTCATTAGTTGTTACACATGTTGTCTTACCAACTATTGAAGGAAATTCAAAAGCCATGACTATTTTTTCTTCATCAAATTTAGTTATTTGCTCAAAAATATAGGGGAAATATGGTTCTACTCCTTTATGAATGTGGCTACTATTAACTCTTGGTATAAATATCATCCCGTATTTGTTTTGGTAAATTCTCCTTATGATAGTAATAACTTGTTTTTCATCTTTATTTCTGATCGTAAATGTCACCCTATCATTAAGTTGAATATCTCCATGTAACACAATGGTTTTAAAATAATAATTGTCACTATCAATTTCAGATTTTAACAAGCCGAATTTGTTATCCCGATCAAGGTGAATTATCCTACCTATATGTTCCTGCATGTTGGCTAATCTCTATTGGACATCGATACTAATTTACAATTAATATATGGGATTGTTAAATAATTAATAATCACTGAAAAGGACTTATGATATTGATTTAAATCTTGTGTAGATTAGCTGTTTTTCATGCAGTTTCATGTTGTACTAATGAATTTCTTTACAAATATTAAATGTTTTATGGGACTGCATTATGAAATGCGTTTTTTGGCATATATAATAAAAAGAGACATACATTTTCTATTTCCTGCCAGACTGGATTGTATTGCAGACATTGACTTTCACATCAGTGTCGCCTTTTCTTTCATAGGTCGGATGACCTTCACGAGGCGGTACTCATTTCCTTAGCACGAGGAAAGCAGCGAGACATATCAGATAGTACCGTCTCTTTTTCCCATTTTCAGATTTTAGGTAAAAGATTCATTAAAAGTTAATTGTTTGAATGAATTTTTATTCAAGATTAAAAGGGTAACAATACATTCTTATCCTCTCCCAAATAATAACAAATAAAATTTTGATTGTAAAAGATGGTAACCCTCCCCTGTATTTGAGGTATTAAAATATAGTCCGTTTGTTTGTTTATATTATTCCAATTTATAAAAGCTAAAATAGTTAGAATACTTTAGTATAAAGGTCTTCATTCTATTGCAAACAAAAGTGTTATTATAAGTCATTATTATCCACCTAAATACGTGTGAATAATGTAATTTATTTTTGCAATTGTGTAATGTTAATCGGAATTAACAGATTTACCTTCGCTCTGCGAAAATCTATTCGCAATTGAAAACTATTGTTATCACTTAAATATATTTGATTTTCAATTGCATACAACTTTGTCAGAGACAGAATAAATTAAAAAGAGAAAATTTGGATGAGTTATTAATTTCAAACAAATGAAAAAAGGGAACAAATCTGAAGACACAACCCTACATCAAAAGACAGAAGTAACGCTGCAGGACAGCGAAGAAAATCTGCGCAATGCTTATCATTATACACGCAGTCTGATTGAAGCAAGCCTTGACCCATTGGTGACTATCAACGCTGAAGGAAAAATTACTGATGTCAATTTGGCAACTGAAAAGGCTACTGGTTTTCCACGAAATACTCTGATAGGAACAGATTTTTCCGATTATTTTACTGAACCAGAGAAAGCAAGAATTGGCTTTCAGAAAACTTTCGAGAATGGAAGCGTTATTGATTATCCTCTCTCAATTCGACATACATCTAACAAAATTATAGATGTCGTTTATAATGCAAATGTTTACCGCAACGAACAAGGAAAAGTTATTGGAGTTTTCGCAGCCGCCCGTGACATCACCGAGCGCAATCGGGTTAGGGAAAAACGAACATCAGAGTTAATCATTGCTAATAAAGAACTTGNNTCAAAACGAAGAGAAACAAAAACTTACGGATGAGTTAATCTTAGCTAATAAAGAACTGGAGACGTTTTCATATTCAGTTTCTCATGATTTGCGGGCACCGCTGCGGCACATAAACGGATACGTTGACTTGCTTTTAAGCCGCTTTTACGATTCCCTTCCTGAAAAAGGACGGCATTACTTAGATAACATAGCCGATTCGTCCCGCAAGATGGGTACGCTAATTGACGATTTGTTGCAATTTTCACGCATCGGTCGACAAGAAAAGCGGCTTGTCGACCTTGACATGAATATCATTGTTCATGAAGTTTTAGTTTCGATAAAACAGGATAATCAAGAACGAAATATCGAATGGCGCATTGCAAGACTGCCTCAAGTATATGGAGACAAAGCCTTACTGCATTTGGTTTGGACTAATCTGTTAAGCAATGCGGTTAAGTTTACCCGTGCCAGAGAAAAAACCATTATCGAGATTAACGTTCTCGATGAAAATGATGCATTTATTTTTTCTATTCACGACAATGGTGTGGGGTTCGATATGCAATATGCTCAAAAATTATTTGGCGTTTTTCAACGCTTACACCCTACCGATGAATTTGAAGGAACAGGCATTGGACTTGCCAATGTCCACCATATTATTTTAAGACACGGAGGACGTACATGGGCTGAAGCTGAACCAGACAAAGGAGCAACATTTTATTTTTCATTACCTAAAAATAAGGAGTATTAATCATGGTTGAACTAAGAACAATTCTGTTGGCTGAAGATAATCCTAAAGATGTAGAATTAACTCTTGAAGCGATGTCAGAAAATAATCTGGCGAACCATATTTTTGTTGTAAAAGACGGTGTGGAGGCAATGGAATTTCTTCACTGTGAAGGAAAGTATGAACTTCGTAAAACAGGCAACCCCGCTTTGGTTTTACTCGATATTAAAATGCCCCGTATGGATGGCATTGAGGTGCTTCGCAATATTCGAAGTGATGCTGCATTGAAAAGAATTCCTGTGGTTGTTCTTACTTCTTCCCGTGAGGAAAACGATTTAATAAACACCTATGAATTGGGCGTTAATGCTTATGTATTGAAACCAGTCGATTTTAAACAGTTTGTTGAAGCCGTCAAACAAATAGGTAGTTTTTGGGCAGTTTTAAA
>PLLX01000092.1 GCA_003141415.1 Bacteroidales bacterium | reverse complement strand
ACTCCGGCAAGACTGGAATTGATTACTGATGTCGGTCCCCCTGATTGCCCGATGAGTGCGTTGCCTTTAATCATAATTATTCATTTCTTCAGTTTAACATGTAGTTTCGTTTGTCTCCCAAGTTTTCACCCCTAAATCCCCCAAGGGGAACTTATTGTATGTCTGTGTATTAGCCCTCCTTTAGGGGGGTTGGGGGGCAAAAACAACTATACGAATTTAAGTAATCCAAAATGTTCAGGTTGATGGTAATCCGGGTTTTCAGTTCCAATAGGATTCCAGGTAACGTAATGTGGAACCGTAAGCTTATCACCGCATTTATAAAAATTAGCCCTGAAGATTTTACCTTTCAGATCTTTTACCTGATGATGGAAAAAAACTTCAAAAGGAATGGCAATGGTTATTGTCCATGCATACTCCCCTGATTTCTCTTTGACCGGCTCTGTTCCGGCAGTGGTAAGTCTTCTAATTTTTGAGATGATCTCGGGTCTTGCTCTTTTGCTACTTGCCCTGTCGGTCCCGATTCCAAGCAGGCAGGTTCCTATTGCATTAAACTCCATGTTATAATATATCCCGTCATCCTCTGGTGAAACAAAAAATTCAACGCATGAATCTTCGCAAACCATCTGGTTTGTATCAGTTTTTTCGGCCTTGAAATAATTCTCAGTGATATAATACTTCAGAAAAATTTCATTGTCACTGTATGCAATTGACAATGCTACATCAGGTTTATAATCATACCCTTTCCAGTTAATGGTATCAATCAAGAGCCGTCCTTTCTGTTCATCCATCCTGGATGAAATTTCTTCAAGCGGGGGATAATCAGATTTAAGTTCTACTTTTTGTACTTCTGCTATTTTCATATCCAGATTGAGTTTTACTTCGGAACTTAAAGAACCAAATTTACTACATAAATTTATTCAATCCTAAATATCCCTGTTACTTTAATTCATTCCATGCGAGAGCAGCAGCCCCCAAAACGGCAGCATTGTTTTCAGGAATACCCGAAGGCAAAATTTTTACGGTCCCTTTAAATATTGGCATAACACTCTGATTTACATATTCTCTAATCGGGGCAAATAACATCTCCCCTGCCTTTGCCAGACCCCCGAACAGAAAGATTGCTTCGGGACTGGAAAACCCTACCGCATTAGCTATCCCGAAAGCAATCATCTCAGCAGTATAATCCAGTGCTTCAAGGGCAATTGGATCATTTTTAGCGGCTTCATCGGCAATCTTCTTGGCCGTCAATTGAGAAGGGGGAATGTCTCTTAATGTACTCTCCTCCTTCATTTCACTTAACAAATTTAGAACGGTGCGAACCAGCCCCGATGCCGATCCATAAGTTTCAAAACATCCCTGGCGACCGCATCCGCAATCTCTTCCTCCGGAAACAATTATTGTATGGCCAAGTTCCCCGGCAAATCCTGTATGACCGTACAGAACTTCTCCATTAACAACTATCCCGCTGCCCAGACCGGTTCCTAAAGTAAGTACAATGAAGTTTTTCATTTTTTTTGCTCCACCGAATATCATTTCTCCAATGGCAGCAGCTTTTGCGTCATTTGTAATTGCGACAGGGACATCAATTTTTTTTCTAAAATATTCAACTATAGGCACTATCCCTTTCCAGGCAAGATTTGGAGCAAGTTCAATTGTTCCACGATGATAATTTGCATTCGGAGCCCCAATGCCGATACCGACAAGCTTTATGCCGGCTTTGGATTTCGACAGCCTGTTTATTGCTGCAACCAATGCTGAGACAAAATTATTGATCTCGGGATAATCGGTGGTCCTAAGTCTGTCTTCAGCGATAATCTTACCTGTTTTTTCAACCAATCCGAAAACCGTATTGGTTCCTCCGAGATCAATAGCTGCTACAACTTCTTTCATTTTCGAATTATTATTTATTGTCTACCCGGGTTAACTCTTGTATTTGAATTACTATTCCCTTTCTTATTCTCTCGCAATTTCGGATCCTTAAAGTTTTTTACACCTATATCCCATGACTGTTCTAATTCCCAGCCTTGTTTCAATTCAATCTCGGCAGGTGATTTAGAATCCGGGCCCGGGTAATATGAAACCGGTTCAGGCTGCCTGTGTGTTGTAAAATCCCCTGTGGTCCATTTATGGTCGCCATTCAGATCATATATTATTCGTACGCGATAGAAGCCTGGATCAAGGAGTGGAAAAACAGTTTTACCATCCTTTGTCATGTAATTTTCTGTAATCAGTTTGTCAGTTTTGTCAAGCAACTGGATTATCCTGTTACCTACATAATTCTTAATGTCCAGTGTCAATTTACAATATGATTCAGGGTCTTTGATTGAAAATTTTATTCCGATAGAGTCGGAAAATTCATTATAAATATTGCTAAACGAAGCTGAATCTGCGACGAAGAGGTATTTCTTTCCCTCAGTCAGCTTCGTTTTTAGATAATACCTACAGGAATTTGAAGTGTCTTTAATCAGATGATATGACATTTTTTGACTGGTTGTTTGCAGTAATTCATAAAGTTTAATGCGCGATGTATCAGGTTGCCTGAAAGGGGTTTTAGAATTAAAAACAATGGTTTGCCCCGGCTTTATAAAGCCTGAAAGTAAATTGTTTTCAAAAGTGAAACGGGTCCTTTTAATCTTTTGCACCCTTGGTGCACGGGGAGAGAGGAATCTCATCAGAATGGTGTCTTGCTTATAACCCAGTATCCCAAGAGTATCTGTAAATGGATATTTAAGTATTGTATTAATTTGTGTCTGCGAATAGAGTGAGCTGTCAGACAGCCATACTTTTAAAGTATCTCTGTATTTGCTGTGTTCTGTAAAAAATGCATTACTTCCGGCACCGGGAATAGAAAATTCAAATTTCATTGTATCAGGGGGCAAGGAGAGAATATAGACCATCTGGTACTTAAGATCCCTGTGAGAACTTACCAGGTAATGAGCCTTTTTTAGTGCAAGAAACTGGTAAAGACGATATTCTCCTGTTAAAGCTACAGGCTCGGGGTTTTTTACTGCACCCTTTTTTGCATTTGTTGTGTCTTTAGTTGCCGAAGCATTTTTGCCAATACCCTTTTTCCCTGGCTGGAAGGCTTTAGCAGTGGCCTTTTTTATTGTTATGGTGTCTTTAACGGGCGGAGGTGGTGGGATGAAATTTTTTTCAGGTGTAATTATCACTGTGGAATCCATGAATGCAAATTCTTCATCCGGAAGATTGTAGTTTTTGCTGTTATCCCCATCTTTTAATCCATATAACCTGTAAGTCCCGGGACGAACATTATCTATTCTGAAATAGCCATACTGATCTACCTTTGATATATACTCAGGAAGGTGCTTTTCGACGGCGGAATCAGCCAGCTCCCGGTACATAATTACCTCAGTTTTCTCAGGGACTTCAAGATTAAACGCATTATAAATATTCCCTGTAACAGAGAGGGAGTCAATCACCGGTCCGGTTGAAAATACAAACCTGTAATTCTGAAGAACATTCCCCTCATTCAGATCTTTTATTCCATCCTGAAAATAAAAAGTATAGGTAGTACTGTCTTTCAGTTTATCATATAATTCAACCCCAACAGCTTTCCCTTTAATGAATACTCTTGGTTTCTTTTTCATCGGAGGGGAAACCATGAATTTTTCGGTTATATTATCCAGAACCACAAATTCATCAAATAAAATTTCAAGTTTGTTACCCCTGAAATTTTTCGCCCCGTTCAAAGGAACACTTTTTACCACTACCGGAGGTGTTCTGTCTCTGGGACCACCCGAAGGTGAACTGATCTTAGCACAAGCACAGATAATTACGATAAGTGCTGAACTAAGAAAAAGAGAGACAATTATCCTTTTACACATAAATTCTTCCGGTTATTTATGAATTACAAACTTACATCATTTTTTAAAGATTCATTTCGATATTGAATTAAAACCCATCCGGTAATCAGGAGTAATGGTTTGATCAATAATATTATTTTTTACCTTTGGCAGTAACGAAAACGGTTAATTATGCATTTAGTTGTGATTCCCTGGAATGTAAATCCTGAAATATTCCGGATTGTACTTCCGATTGTCGGCACGTTTGCAGTAAGATGGTACGGGCTGTTATTTGCTTCTTCTTTTTTAATCGGATATGTAATCATGAACAGGATTTTTAAAAATGAGAATCTTGGTGAAGAAGTTCTTGACAGGTTAACCATCTATATGGCTGTTGGCGTAATTATCGGCGCACGCCTCGGCCATTGCCTTTTCTATGAACCCGGATATTATTTCCGGCATCCACTGGAGATTCTGATGATCTGGCATGGAGGTCTTGCAAGTCATGGGGCTGCAATTGGTATCCTGACTGCTGTATGGTTTTTTGCAAGAAAAGAGAAAAAAGACTACTTCTGGGTCCTCGACCGTATTGCAATAGTGGTTGCTCTCTCAGGGTTTTTAATCAGAATGGGAAACCTTATGAATTCTGAAATATATGGTGTCGAAACCACAGTTCCATGGGGATTTGTTTTCTTAAGAAACCACGAGGTCGCTCCTAAACATCCGACACAGATATACGAAGGATTGGCCTATCTGGCTATTTTTATTCTGCTTTACAGATTGTACTGGTCGAAGAAAGGAGAGCATTACCAGGGAATGCTTATAAGCTTGTTGTGCATCCTTGTTTTCACGGCTCGTTTCTTTATTGAATTCCTGAAAGAAAATCAGGTTGCTTTTGAAGCAACAATGAAACTCAACATGGGACAATGGTTGAGTATACCTTTTGTTTTATTGGGTCTCGGCGGGTTATACTGGAGCCTGACCAGGAAAAAGCGGGCTGTGATCAAAAGAGAATAACTATTTTTTTACGATACCATTGAACAGGACATTAAGGATCGCATTCAGCCTGTTCTCAATATTCACCTCTTTCTTTTTCCAGAAGAGAGGGACTTCGAGTCCTTTAAGGGTTGTTTGAATGGCCATTGCCGTATATTCACTGTTCACGACATTAAAGACCTTTTTTCTTGCTCCGTGGTATAATATTAGCCGCAATATTGCAAGCTCCTCCCGGTCATATTTTTCCCGTATAGTCTCTATAAAATCAAAGTGATCAAGATTTTTATCAAAGATGGCATTATAATAATTTGAAAGTTTTTCGAACGACTTCATCCGAACAAAAACATAATTTCTCATTTTATCGATAGGCGATTCGACTGACTTAATTGCTGTAGTAAGCTCATTTCTAAGGACATTAGTTTCATGAAGTACGACTGCTTCGAAGATATCCTCCTTGCTATCAAAATAGTAATAAATAGAACTTTTTCCCATTTTCAGCGCTTTTGCTATCTCATCCATGGTGGTCTTCTTAAACCCGTAGTGACTGAAAATCTCTCCTGCTGAAACGATAACTTTTTTTCTAAACTCCTCTTTGTTAATCATATACTGCCCTTTTTTGAACTTTCCCTCTTCCTTACAAAGATAACTAAATTTTAAAAATATATCAATGTTTTTCGAATGAACTGGTCAACAATTCGAAAAACGACTTGATTTATTACGCTCTGAAAGAGCCAAATTTGAATAACCCCTGGCGCCAGAGGTTGTGTGATAAT
>PLLX01000008.1 GCA_003141415.1 Bacteroidales bacterium | reverse complement strand
TGGGGGCATCAAGAAGATTTAAAAAGACGCTCTATTTTAGAAGAATTACTTGCAAAATTAATTAAGGATAATGTTCTTAAGGGTGAAAAATCTTTTTGGGAGAAAAAACTTAAAGAACTCTTGGCCAAAAAGGTTGAAAAAGAAAGTAAGGACATTCCCAAACTAAGTTGGGCAATATTACTAGCCTTTTTAGGCATCCTTTTAATGCCTATTACTAAGTTTTTAGCAGAAAACTATTTAAAATCATTAACAACACCTGATTCGACGCCTAATATTTGTAATTATTTAATTGCAGTATTAATACTTTTTNNTAAGATCTTTGTGTAAAGCTGAAAAAGGTAATAAATTAAAGGTTTTTGAGGAACTCTTTTATGTCTATAAGGGTAAAGAAATTATTAATACTTCGGAAGAAACGATTTCTGAAAATGAAGCTACAGTTCAACAATTTATAACATTTCTTTCAGATTTA
Source organism: Bacteroidales bacterium (assembly GCA_003141415.1). GTDB lineage: Bacteria > Bacteroidota > Bacteroidia > Bacteroidales > VadinHA17 > LD21. The sequence goes on along the minus strand of PLLX01000008.1, from coordinate 3,476 downwards.
GAAAATGGATCTACCAAAAAACTGGTAATTGTTTTTGATAATATGGACAGGTTACCAGCAACGAAAGTTAAAGAAATATGGTCATCAATACACACTTTTTTCGCAAGCGATGATAAGAATTTAGAGACATGGGCAATCGTTCCTTTCGATGATTCTCATATCTGTAATATTTTTAAAGAAGATAATGGTGGTGATAAACATCGTGCAGATAGCTATATTCATAAAACTTTTTCTATTGTTTTTCATGTTTCACCGCCTGTTCTTTCTGATTGGAAAAGTTTCTTTAATTCTAAATTTAAAGAAGCTTTTGGATATGAGCCACCTCCGGAGCAGAATATAGAGACAATTTTTGATTATCATCATATATCTATTTCTGATTCAAAAATTAAACCACGCGACATAATTTGTTTTATAAATGATTTAGTTGCATTAAAAAAACTTTGGCTCGAAGAAATAGAATTTAAATATTTGGCATTATTCACATTAAAGCGTACAGAAATTCTAAAAGATCCTTTCAATGAAATTATATCTAAAAATTATCTTGGCACGGTAAATTCTCTTTTTGAATTTGATGATAGTCTGGAAACAAATATATCTGCCTTAACTTTTAATGTGCCTTTGATCAAAGCTGATGAAATTTTATTAAAACAAACCATTGACAAGGTGCTTATAGGGAAGGGGGAGTTAATCCCAATATGTAATCATAAATCCTTTTTCCCTGTCTTTAGAAGTGCTTTTTATAATGCCAAGCCCGATGTCATTTATATAATATCCCATCTTAACGAATTACCAGAGGAAATGCAAAATAGATCAGAAATGCAAATGTATTGGGATAACTTATTCGGCAAAATTTTGAATGTTGAAAAAATTGGATTAGCATATGTTGATGCTATAAAGAAACTAGCACGCAGATTAAAAAATAAAAATAATATTGAGGAAATATTAAAATACTTATTTTTAAAATCTATTTCTTTAAATGAGCAAAACCAGAAATTATTTGTTGGTAATAAATATTTTGAATTGATTAATGATGTTGATTCTCTATTGAAAGATATTTGGAAAGAAAAATCTATAACCGAATTATTGCCTGATAACGATGTCGAGCCTGATGAATATTTTGAGTTTATTAAATCTTGTCCTAACTCCTATCAGCAATACAAAGTGACATGCAATAATAAAAAAATAAATGATTTTTTGATTGCTAACTTTAATGCAAATGATATTTCTCAATATTTAGAGCATCTAAATATTATCAAAGATGAAGCAGATTTATCAGAATTCAAAAAACACATCAGTGATATTATACCTACATTAGCTCCTTCATTGCCAGATTACCAAATAATTTTAACAAATATTTATGATGTTGGGAAATATCTATCTTTAAATGGTAAACTCTCGTTTGTTATTCCTGAGAATATTGCAATAGCATTATTAACCACAGTTCCAACTCATGGACGTGCTGTGGATTTGTTGTTGTCAATCATTAGTGCAAATATTTCTAATCCAAAGCCAGAACATACGACAAATGCAGCTTTCAAGAAGATGTTAGGCGAAGTAAGTCATAAAGAATTATTTGTCCAGTCATATGAATATTACTTGAATTACAGTGAATTGATTAAATACGATTTGCAATTTCCAAGTGTATTGATTAAAAATGTAATTACTGAATTGACGAGTAAAGATAATATCATTTCAGGTTCTGATGCACTTTTCTTATTAAGTAAATATAATGAAATAAAAGCAAGTATTTTGGGGGATAATCCTAGTTTATTAAATTTGTTTATTTCAAAAGTTAATAGTTTTTATGATAAAAACAATAGAGTAATAGTGGATAAGAACAGTTTATCTTATATTGTCCCAATAATAAAAGATAATCATTCAGTTGATTGTGAGTTAATCAATAATATTATTTTAGAAGCAATAAATTTTATCAATTCATTAGATCAAAGTGAATGGATTTCTTCATTTAGAGAACATGAGACTTCTATAAATGTCGAGCTATTTAAAACATTAATTGATTTAGATAAGTTTCAAAAAGACAAACTACCAGATAATGCAAATATGGCATATATTGAAGTTATTAAAGCTATTTGTAAAAAAGAATTACCTATACCTTCAAGCACTGCTTTTTGGGAAAAACTGTATGATATGTATGCTGGCAATTTTCTTGTATTCAGAGACATCAGAGATGTATTATTAAATCCAAATCATGGTGATGTTTCTTTACAAGAGTTATTATTTCTGGGCAATGGATTATTTGCGCATGGTAAATTAGATTATAGTCAAGATACAGCTGATGAAACTTTACATCGTATCCTTATCCCCTTAGCTACTAATGATGAAAGATACATTAATTTATTAAAAGGGAATATATCTAGCATAATAAAAATAGTTGAGAAAGCAAATGAATCAATTATTGATTTTAAAGAGGCTTTAGATTCAAAATGCCCGTTGATTTTTACTATGCTCGAGACGAAGCAATTTTCAGAAAGACTTATTGAAAAATATAATTTGTTAAAAGAAGAAATTAATACGGCGCAAAGTAATAAAGAAGAAATAACGGAGTAACAATGGGAAATTAGGGGTACCTCTAAATCAATTCCGTGGAGAATCTAGAGTCAAATCTTTTTTCTTGACACTTGTAATCGACGACCCACGTAAGCCGCTTACCCTCTACTAATAGATACCCATCTGGCAGCCGCCGGCGATTGTAGTGCCTAATTTAATTCAGGAGGATGAACATGACAACAACTTCCGTAACCGAAAAAGATAAAAAAATGGCCCAGCGCTGCGTCGAATGTCCGGTATGCACAAAAGCAAGAAAGCAACAGCGCGGTTTCGCTTATTGGTTTGTCAAGACTATCGAGCATGGCATATGCCCATACTGCGCGGCATATGAGAGGGTTTACGGTAAAAAAGCCCATGAGGCTTGATAAGGGTAATGAAAAACAGGTGACAGCTCCAATTATTTGACAGAACAAGAAAGTTAACATAATAAACAGAATCATCCCCCAATAGATGTACAAGGCGGCGCTGCTTATGGTAAGGTTTCCCGAAAAAATAATAGATTTCCATGTGCATCTGTTTCCGGATAAGCTTTTTGATGCCATCTGGGATTCCTTTGCTAAAAATTATAACTGGAACATAATTCATCGATATTATTACGAGGGGTGCATCGCGCGTCTGAGGCAATCAGGCGTCGGTACAATTGTGTATTCCAACTACGCCCACCGTGCCGGTATCGCAGAAGGACTGAACCGGTGGAACATAAAAATCCTTGAGGAATATGAAGATCTCTATTGTTTCGCGGCGTATCACCCGGACGATGATAATGCGCTGGAAATGGCAGAAAGGCTTCTCGAAAATCCGAAGATACTCGGGTTCAAGCTTCATCACCTTGTCCAGAATTTTTATCCATGCGACGCGCGTCTCTTCCCCCTGTACGAGATGGTAATCAGAAAAAATAAACGCATATT
>PLLX01000273.1:15063-17750 GCA_003141415.1 Bacteroidales bacterium | reverse complement strand
CCGGTACAATCTTCAGCAATGACATAGCGGGGATTTCTTATCAAATTGACATCGAAACTTTTCTCACCTGTCTTTACGATATTTTTAACTTCACTTTCTGTAAAGATTGTAATACTCTTATGCCTTGATATTTCTGATACTTTTGGTGTGGTTATGCACGCAGAGCAGTCTAAAGTAGGAAAGACCTTACTTAATAAAATCATTTTACCACCTATTGAAAGATCTTTTTCTACAATTAATACTTTAAAACCATTATTGGCTAAGTTTAACGCAGCTTCACCACCGGCAATTCCACCACCAATAACAAGTGCATCATAAGAGGCATTTATTATTTTCTCAGGCATAATTAGTTGTTTGAATTTTTGAGTAAGTATTCATTGAAACTTTTCATCTGTTTCACAAAAGATTCACTGCATACCGAGCATATTGCAGCCATTCTCAGTCGGGCAGGTTCGATATTTTTAGCTTTCATCAATTCATGAGTCCGGCCGACTATCTTGCCTGTTTTTTCTGTACATGATTCACCATATGGACAATCGCTTCCATCAGCAGCAATAAATACCCCGTCAAATCCTTTTTCAAACGCATGTAAAATCCATCTTGATTTTACACCACTTGAACAAGGAATTGAAATTGTATAAACTGCTGGAGGGTAATGCAATCTAAGCAATCCTGCCATGTCTATAGCAGGATCAGATATTTTTTCAGTAGAGAATACCAGGATTCTGGCGCTTTCGGTATTCATAGCTGCCATACTTATGAATCAATTTTTCTTCATAAAAACTCTGAAAAAGCCATTTTCTTCTATGGTACCAAGATACTCATGACCCTGTTTTGCGCACCATTTGGGAAGATCAGTCTTGGTACCTTCATCGGCAGATAATACTTCCATAATATCTCCATGCTTAATAGTGCCTACCGCTTTTTTTGCTTCCAGGAGTGGCCCGGGGCATGCAGTCCCCCTGGCATCAACTATTTTAGTAACATGCAAGGTTTTTAATTCTTCTGCGCTCATGATTCAATTTTTAAAATGTAGATAATTTGCTTAATGATTTCTTAGGAACCTGTCTCTCATATTTATTAAATGAACAAATTTACATCAGCTTCCTGAGTAGCTGTAATATATGCACCGATACCGCATATATCGTCGGCGATGTCGATAAAGTCATCAAGTTTTTCTGCTCCCCAGATTTTCCCGGCAAGTCCGCAAATATGAATTTTAACTTCTGAAATTGTTTTGCATTCTCTGAAAAATTCAACCCAGGTCTTTACTTTCAGGTTTTTTAATGATTGCAGAAACTCAGCTTTCATAGCCGGATTCTCAGCCATCTGCAGTTTATCAGGGTTGTCACCGATATCTTTTCTGAATGCCCTTGCTCCCTGTAATAAAACATAGATGTCGACATGCATATCATCGGCTACAGCACCGCTAAGAATAATTCCTGCAGCTGTTAGTTTATCAACGCTACCAGAATATAACCCAATACATAATTTTTTCTTTTCCATAACGATTGATTTTAATTGTTAATTATTTCACAAAGGAACTGAATACTTGCACCAGTTTAGTTATTATTTATGTGAAGCTGCTTAAACTATTTTGTGACATACCTCACTTTTTGCTATCTTCGCATTATGAAAAGTGATTGTAAGGATTGTGCTATTAAGTCCAAAGCTGTATCAAAACTGAGTACAGAAGAAATTGAAAAACTATCATTCAGTTGTGCACTGGTAAGATTTCGTCAGGGAGATTCGCTGATAAGGCAGGGAACCTTTTCAACCAACGTGGCATATCTGAGAAGCGGATTGGCTAAAATCCATATAGCAGGACCCTATCATGAGCAAATAGTTCGTATCGTAAAGGCACCAAGCTATCTTGGGTTACCAACGACCTTTGGTGATAAAATTAATCAATACTCTGTTACAGCTATTGAGGCTGCTGAAGTCTGTTATATTGATATTGATACATTCCGGTATTTATTAAAAGCTAATCATAATTTCTCTTATGAAATACTTTTAGAAATATGCAATAATGAACTGGAAGTGTTTCACCGATGCGCCAACAGAACCCAGAAACAAATGAGAGGGAAGATCGCGGATGTTCTGATTGAGTTTTCTGAACGAATTTATAATTCACAAGTCTTTAAAATTCCTCTAACCCAGGAAGATTTAGGAAATCTTGTTGACTCAAGCAGAGAAAGTGTTAGCCGGGTAATGACTGAATTCGAGAATGATGGTATTATTAAGCTATCCGGGAAAAAGGTTGAAATAATCAACAAGCAATCACTAGCGCTGATCAGTGCAAACGGGTGATTGTTTGTAACTTTTCAGTTCTACCCTGCAAGAATTGAACTTCCTTCTTAACCTATAACCTCTCTTACTTTTACAAATACTTCTTCCAATATCCTATTATACCTTTCTTTCAATGGCAGAGTGAATTCTTCACGGAATACTATGTCTTCAATAATCTCAATGGCTATGATATGCAAATCAACTGGCAATCCCATGTTCAAAGAGTTGCCCAGTTCGAGGGCAGTGAGAAAATTAATATCATGCAGGCTTGATAAATTTGAAGTTTCCCGGAAATCTGAAGGTTTAAAGCAATATACATCACCCGGCTTTCCATCCCGATTGCGGATAGCATCGATGAAAACCACTTTATCATAGCCCTGTATGTGTTCCATAATCTC
>PLLX01000273.1:0-15055 GCA_003141415.1 Bacteroidales bacterium | reverse complement strand
GTCCATACTCCGAGTTCACTGCTGACCCATATCTTTCCATTATGATTCTCAACGATCTGCTTAACAATGGAAAGGCCTAATCCTGATCCTGTTTTAATATCTTTCGGGACATTTGTTGCCCGGTAAAATTTATCAAAAACTTTTGACAGCTCTTCCTTAGATATCCCGATCCCGGAATCGGAGACTTCAGTAATAATATGATTGAGTCGGCTCTTTACTGTTAATTATATGCGTCCATTAGGCGGAGTGTATTTGACTGCATTCAACAACAGATTGGAATATAGTTCCTCTATTGTAAATGGATTCCCTGTAATCATCTGAATCGTCTTGTCCATATAAATGTTGAAATCAATCGACTTGTCTTTTGAAAGAATCTGGTTAGGAATTACAACCTTATTTATCACCTCTTTCAACAAAAACTCTTCAAAAACATTGTCATGTTTCAGTTTTTTTTTTGTAAGGTTCAGGAGGTTTTTAACAAAACCGGAAAGCAATTCCGTGCGTTCAAAGGCCCGATTGGAAAATTCTTCCTGTACCTCATTGAGCAGACCTGCTATCTTGGTCCGGATTACCTCTATACAACTGAGGATCGCTACAACATGGCCTTTAATATCATGTGTTACACGAAGGACATATTCGTTTTTTAGTTTATCCTTGTTTTCCAGCTCGATATTAGTTTTTACATAAGCTTCTTCACTTTTTATCGACCTGGAGATTATCATATGAGAAAGGCTTACAACAAGAATTGATGTGCAGGTAAAAATAAATCCAGATCCAAAAACATAGAGAGTGTTTTTAAACAGGTCATGATTAACAAATCCCTCCATAGGATAATGCGGTATGAAAGAATAACACTCAAGAAGCGCAAGTAAAGCAGCCAGAAGGATGGCGAAAGCAGCGTAGAGATAACTTACAAGTGCCGAAAATATAAAGCTCGCAATGATCATATGGAAGAAATAAAAGAAGATTAATGGATTCTCTATTCCACCAGAATAATGAAGGATGAGAGTGAGTGCTATAAGGGCAGTAAGTATTTGGAAATGAATTTCCTGTTTAATTCTTGGGATTACCCTTTTTGTCGAGCCTGTGAAAATTTTTGTGTAAACTGGTAACTGCATGTTTTAAAGAACGCCACATAATTACTAAACACTACATCTGAAGAAATTTGATGTGGTCAAAAGATGGTTATATCTGTACATTAATGTTTTGTAAAATAAAAATGTTCCAAACGGAAGTTACGATGCGTTTACTGGTATAATGAATTGTACTGTTCATCATAGATTAACACCCGACCTTCACCTTTTTTCCCTTACTCCATAAACAATAAAAAAGATGCTTAGGATGAGTAACGGGATACCCATTACAATTCCAGCGCCACAATCACTTGTGCATAGAAAAAAATTCTCATAACACATCCCAAGAAACCAAAGGATAAAGATAACACCTGATGCTAACTCATTCTTCCATGAAATGAGATAGCCAATAACGAAAATAATAAATAGTATCTTTAATACAGAATACTCAATACCCCATGAATTCGGAGCATTAATAGATAAAAAGTCTCCACTGCCAATAATTACATAAAGTATAGCATATATACTAAGTAGAATGCGCAGAGTCCATAGACTTCTGTTTTTGCTTTTTTCCCTTTTATCATTTAACTCTGTTTCCATATCAGTAATTATTTAAAGAATAAATAAAATGTACTTGTGTACTATAATTGGAATCAATTTGTTGATAAATTTACTTCAATGGTAAGTCAAATAAATCTAATTCACCACATTGTAACTTATAGCAACATCTTACGAATAGTGGTGTGGTAAAAAGATGGTTAGATATTTGTATAATAATGCATTATAAATTACGACATTATTTCTTTCTAGCAGTACAAATTATTGCACCTATTATACCAACTAAAATTCCCGGAACACAAATAAAAAATGCTAAACCCATAGCAATACCCTCACTTATATATTCATCTTTGTGCATTTTGTCAAGAATATGTATTCCAAGCCATTCCAGTAAAAGGATACCAATACATACCCCAGCCAGGATTCCATAATTACCTGCCTTTTCCCATGGATGTAACACTGCGAAGAAGAGAAAGATAATCCCGGTTAAAAGCATTGCAATCATAGGCAAATTGTCACTAATGCCCACCAAGAGTGAGATAATGATAAACAAGGCTGCAACTATAAAAAGGTAAATTGTTCTCTTTTGGTGCGTAGTATCGAAAAGAGAAATAAAATACTTTTCCATAATGGTATATTTTTAACTCAAGTTACACCAATAAAGTATCGAAGTCAAATAAAGATACTTCACCACATTTTAACTAATAGCAATATTTGACGTATATTGATGAGGTAAAAACATAGTTAAATATCTGTGTATTTATGCATTATAAAATAAAAAATATCCCCACTATTGGCAATACCGATGTAGTACGAATGCTTCGTCAAGATGAAGTCTCTTGTTCTTTTGTCACAATAAGTTTATTGACCTTTTTGCGGGTATTGGTGGAATATGCTTAGGCTTTGAAAGGTATGGTGCAAAGTGTGTTTTTAGTTCCGAATGTGATAAAGAAGCGCTATCGAACTGGTCACTATGTCTTTTCTACCAATTATTGTATCCATTTTAATTTAAAATCTACCCTTTTTCAGCTACAATGTAAATTTGCTGGTCACCTAAAGTGTATTCTGTTTTTGAAAGTGTACTATATGTTGCAATAGTTTTGAGACCGAATAGTTGCAATAGTCGTTTCACCTCTCCCAATGTAAATACATAATGCTTGAATGAATGTTCCTCGGTCTTACCTTCTTTTGTGTAAAGAATATTGCTAATCATATAACTATCATCAGCACAATAAGTATTGGTGATGTCCATTTTAATATTTTCGATCGTAAATGATTCGTTTTTTGAAAAGTTTGGCAAAATACTTTCGGCAAGCATACCAGAATTGATAATAAATCTTGAACCTGTTTCAAGATATGATGAAACTTTTTCTACGAACACTTTCATTTTGTTAAAATTGAAATAGCCAAAACTATTGCCTAAGCAAATTGCACCTGAGAATTTTTGATTCAATTGGATTAAGAGAATGTCTGCATGAATTGCTTTTATGTTAAAGTTTTCAGATTTAATTTTTTCATTCAGTACATTTATAAAAGTCTGAGAGATATCAATTCCCGTAACATAAAATCCTCGTTTAGCCAATTCAATTGAATGTCTGCCGAAGCCGCAAGGAATGTCCAATAGATTTTGTCCTAATTTCATGTTTAATTCACTAATCAAAAAGTCAACTTCTTGCTTAGTCCATTCAACTGAAACCGCTTTTTCCCAAAGTTCACAATTTAATCCTTGAAAGAAGTCTTCGTACCAATTATCACTAAGATTATTTTTCATTGTAGCTTTTATTTCTTTATGTATATTTTTCACTTACAACATAGTATGCCCTCCAACTCGTTTATATGTTTATCAGAAGTAAATATTTCTACTAAAGGCGGAGTTATTGCACACTAAAGATGTTGTTTTAAAAACCAAAAAAATGGGAGTTGTCGATATAAAAAACTTCACCACTTTTTAACTATTAGCCACATTTTACAAGTTTTGATGTGGTGAACAAATATGTAATTATCTGCTGACTAATATTTTATAATAATCATAATGTCCCAATTCTGTACTCTATATGCAAGCATATAATGCTATGATTCCAATGATTATGTCATCAATGGCACATACTCTTATTGCCTTCCATAGTAATTTTATTTCATGTTCCTGGGATATAGCCAATATCCCTCATAATCCCCATAGAATTGCAATTAATCCCACAAATACAAGCAATATTCTTGTAAAACGACTATCACGTTTATTCATGAAGCCTATACCAAATAGTATGACAGCAATGAATAATTCGATGCCAGCCAATACCCAGAGTGCTCCAAGTACCGTACCCGGATTATTTTTCACTTGTGGTATCACAAAAATCATAAATATTGCTACTGCCACTAAGGAGAGTCCTGCAACAACATATAGCAGACGATTCCAACCACTATCACTTATACTCATAATAATTTAAATCTTTATCTAAAGTTACTTCAAGGTAAAGTCAAAGTCAAGTAAATTTAGCTTACAGCATTTTAACTATTAGCAACATCTGATACACGCAGATGCGGCAATCATAAGTTAAGGAGAAACAAATATTATTAGAAGAATCATTCGATTGAAGAAATAACAAGATTTGTACCTAAGACGAATTTGTTAAAGTACTCAGATACTTTTATTTAAGAAAAATAAAACAGGCTGCCGTAATCAAAACAATACAGATAAATGCAATGTAGGAGTATGGACTCGCCCAATTGTAAGACCATCCCAATCTTGGATTAATCTTACGAACTAATATTCTTGGGTCATTAGGGTTGAAATAGAAAATTCCTTTCCAGTTATTGGGATTTTTGCTCATCGTCTCAAAAATCGCTTTCTCAAGTTTGGTTTTCATTTTCTAAATTGATTTATGTATTCAAATATAAGACGAATTAATAAAAGATTATCTCATATTAAGGATTATTGTAAAATAAATTGCTGTTTAAAGAACTAAAATAGTGGGAGTTGACGACATAACAGAATCTACCATATAATTTACTTCTATTACATCTGAAATAGATTGATGCAGCGACAACCTTAGTATCCTGAAAAAACTGTAACGATTAAATTATCTCTATTGTCAGTACTGGTGTCATTTGTTTTTATTTTTAATCTTATTCCATTTCTCTATAATATTCTTTTCACCTTCAAAATAACTTAATGTAGATTCCTTATTAAATATCTCAAATGATGGAGCAATTAATATCTTTCCAGAATCGGGATATTCACATATATCAAAACCAATAAATGTTCTTATATCAAGATATATACAAGGTTCAGTCCCATGATTAAAAAACTGATGCGACCCAGTCTCTCCCATTTCAAAAAATACTATATCTCCGTTAGTAATAATCTCAAGTCCATCTGGTGTTCTCATTGTCATAGAACCTGATATCACCATAAATAATTCTTCAGCATATCTATGAAAATGGTATGGTGCTGAAAATTGCCCTGGATTTAATAACCTTAAATCAAAGTTTAAATTTTTTGGTCTTATTCCATTTCTTATTCTTGAAACATCTGAATATAGACGGAAACTGTCAATCTTGTTAGAATCCTCTTGAAAGTCTCTTTTGTCACATTTTAAAATTGTTGTCATATTCTTTTGTATTAAGTTAATATTTATAAAATTAACATGACTTTAATCGCTTGTTCGTGGCAGAACATTTTATTTTTCAGTGTAGTAATGTATCTTCCCATCTACTACAATATATTTAAACATCTTATTCATTTCTTCTTTTTCAAATTCTGGTGTAAGATGTATATATCTATCCATTATACTATAACTGGTTTGACCAACCCACTTCAAAATTGATTTCCAATTAATTCTGGCTTGTACAGCATTACTTATGAATGTATCTCTAAAATTATGGCTGGTATATGTCTTATATTTTAACTCTGGGTGCTTTTCTCGTAGTATATCAAATAGGTCTTTAATATTACGGTTATATGGTTGGTTTTGTAGTTTATATTGGCTTGTATCATAATCAACTTCACTTAATAACCCTTTAGCATATTCATTCAGTGGTTGAAGCACTTCTATTTTTTTATGATATTCGGTTTTCATTGGTTTAAACTTTAAAAAACCATCATTTTCAAAGTGTGAAGGTCTTAAACGTTTTATATCATCAAATCTGACCCCAGTAAAGCATTGTATCAGTATCATTTTCTTTGTAGTGGTCAAATGGTCTTGTTCAAATGTGTATTTAAATAATGCCATTAGTTGTGGTATAGTAAGCGGGTTGGCTTCATTAATACTTTTTGTTTCACGTCTAAAACCATCGTATGTAAATTTATCGGATAATTCTATCTGCATTTCATCACGTAGTTGGTAGTAGTAGTTCAATGTAGTGTACAAAATTGTATAAGATTTTCCAATTGTTCCATCAGTGTATTTCTTGGTGTTACGGCAATAGCTTTCAAATTGATTAGACCATAATATATTAATATCTTCAAAGTAGGTCTTTTTCTTGTTATGCACATCAAATGCTTCAATCCTATTTTGCAGTGTCTTAAATTCTTTGGTTGTACCTTTCTTTGTGTTCTGGTTGACCCTAAAATCATAATAGTCTTTAATATAATCCGCTAATGTTTTCCTGTTTACTCGCATTTTTGGAAAGAAAGGTTTTAAACAGTCAACATTTAACCCTTCTATGCTTGGGTATTTCTCACCACTGGTACCTACAAATGATAATACAACTCTGTAGGCTTGGTTAATCTGTTGTTGTTTGGTAACTTGGTCTGGCTCTTTGTTACTAATCTTCTGTGTTTTCTGCTGCCAGTTCTTTGGTGATATGCTTACCAAGGTATCAACATATTTTCTTTTTTTTCGTGTACCAGCATATTCATACTGCATCACTTCAATTAGTACTTTTGCTTGTCCTTGCTTGTTGTATTAATGCATATATTTATATATATTAGGCTATTATTGCATAATTTTAAATATATTTAATAAAAACAGGCTCTAGCTATTTTTCTACTGTAAAGACATCTTGAAAAATGGACTGAAGGGCTTCTATTTCATCATCTATTAACATTTGGAAAGTATTTCTTCTCCTCTTTGGGAAAATTCCGTTATTCTGATGAGTAAATCGGATAAATAAATCAATTAGTTTATCAGGCATATCGACCCTCTGCTTCATTAATCCCTTAGCCTCATCATAGTTTTGCAAGAAATTTAATTCATTAGGAAGGTCATGGGATACAGCGGTTTCGATTACTGTACAAAGATATTCAGTTTGTGCGGTTAAATCTGGAAACCGATAATATCCCTCCACTTCAGAAGCATTTAAGACCAATAATTCCTGTTCTTCGTTTTTTGTGTACTTGATTATATACATAAGTGGCTTAGAATAAGCTTCAAGGGCGTCATCGTAAAGTTTCATATTATTTACCATATGAGCAGAAACCGGAATTATCATTCCTGTAGGTAAAAAATTATCCCTCGATAAAATATCGTGAATTAAAAATCTGTGAATTCTTCCATTTCCATCTTCAAATGGATGAATAAAAACAAATCCAAAAGCAATAGCAGCCGCTCTGACAATTGGATAAACGTCTTCCATTTTAATGGCACTATTTGAAAGTTCTTTCATTAAATCTGAAAGAAACTCCGGTGGTGGACAAACATAATGAATGATCTCATCATAATTCGATGTTGTTTGACCAATATAATTCTGAAAATTACGAAAGCTTGTTGCTGCAAAACGAGGATCAACAATTTGATTCTGCAATATTACCAGAGATTCCTCACTAAGTAGCTCTCCAATAGCTTTCTTACCAGCGTTACTCAATAAACTTACAAATCTTTCAATGCGTTCTGGTGATGGTTCTTCTTTTTCGATTTGGTAAGATGAACGTGTTTCCTTTTTGTATAAATAGTTATTGGCCCTTTTTAATATCTCAGGGGAATAGCTCTTTGAGATTTTATAGAGAGTCTCAGAAAAATCAAGCGCTATTACTTTTGAAATAGCATCCGTTTTCTTAATAGTAGGACAAAAACCCACATCCCCTAGTAAATTATTATTTATTCGCCACCTTCTGTTTTTAACATTTACACCTGTAAAATACCGTTTCGAGTCTATTAAATCTATATAGTTAATGGTTGGCCTATCTTCAATGGGGAGGCGTTCTTTAGTTAAGAATTCATACCAAAATCCAATCTTTCTGGAATATTTAAAGTTTAGCGCAGATTTTATAAATTCAACTATATCCTTTACAGGGATAGATTTTAGAACAGCCTGAAAAAAATTCATTTGAACATCATCATATTTCAGAGCAAACTCAAAATGACTTATAGGATTGTCTACCTTAAGAGCATAATTCATCTTCTGAAATGTTTCTGTTACTGTCCCATCTTGCAATACTTCAACTTTCGATCTTGTACCAAGGTAAGATTCATGAGACAACTTAACGTTTGAAAGCTGATAGTTCTGTTTTAGCCAAGTGCTTCCTATACATTTTTCAGTCATATAAAAAATAGTTTATACTTATATTTTTTGCATAAAAACAAATAATGTTGCATAAATATAGTTATATTTTGAATATTTTGCATAAATACAAATATTTTTGCATAAAAATAGCCGTTTTTTTATAAAATTGCATATGTTAAATTTTAGAACCATGTGTTTATAAAGTTTGGAATTATTCAATAAAAATTTGTCCGACACAAAAAACCGACACAACTCAGTAAAAAATGTTATCCTTTTAATTCAGAATTGTAAAGCCATCCCTGAAATGTAAAAGGATAATCATCTGATATTCAAATATCAGTGTAAAATATATGTCAGATTATTGTAAAAAGAGTGTAAATAGTAAGATGGTTCTCATCCCGACCACAAATCAATAAAGGCCATTGTAATGCAATGATTTACAGTGGTTTTTTTTATGTGGCGGAATAATTGGTGGATATTATTTTGTCTTTTATGATGTATCATTTTGAAAAATTTCCCCCTAGATTCTCTTCAGATATTGCTATTAGTTAAAATGTGGTAAAGTGTTCTATGTCCATAATTTCCACTTTTTTAGTTTTTATAACGACATCATTGGGGTGCAATAACTCTGTCTTTAGTCAAATATGTTTACTTTTGGTAAACTGACATATAAACGAGTTAGTCAGCGGTAATTTTTATAACCTTAATTATCAATGATTATGAACTATAATACAAGACATGAATTTCATCATGATAATGAATTTATTCTTGCCACAATCAAGAAAAGATTTGTTGCATTCCTCATTGATTGGATAGTTCTTATAATAATTTATTTTTGCATACTCATCCTATTTGATTTATTCAATATGAACATTTCGAAGATAAATGTCCATGGTATTTTCGATGTTGAAATTGAAATGAATAACACGCCTTCATATATAATTACCTTCTTGAAATTTTTATTTGGACTTTTACCGGTCCTTTATTTCGCAATCTCGTTTTATTTCTGGAAGGGAAAAACTATTGGGAAATATTTTCTTAGGATAAAGGTACTTTCTTTGTACCATGAACATCTCGGATTGTGGCATTGTATCGAACGAAGTTTGGGTTATTTTGCATCTGCACTTGAGTTTGGATTTGGATATATACAAGCCTTTTGGAATCCTAACAGGATGACGCTTCATGATAAAATTGGGGAGACAATTGTAATAGAACTTCCTGTTAAAAAACATAAGTAATACCAATACCGGTAACCACAACAATGCTGACGCTAAGTTGTGAAAGCATCTAAAGTTCGTTGTTGTGGATGCCGGCGGAACCATAGCGACAACAATGTAATATCATTCCGAATAGGTATTAAGCAGGAAGGATTATTCCCCATGAATGTATTTTCGATGATTAATTCCCCAATCACTCAACGCTTTTATAACGTCTCCTAATGATTCAGCATACGGTAAAATAGTATATTCGATTAAGACAGGGTAATCATCGAAGACAGTTCTCTTTATTAACTTATGTTCTTCCAAATCTTTTAGTTCTTTTGCCAGGACTTTTGAATTGATTTTTGGGATACTTCTTTCTATTTCCCGAAATCTTTTATTCCCAGCGGATATTGATATGAGTATCATTAATTTCCATTTGCCACTGATTACATCTAATGTATCTCTGACAGGCATCATCATTGATGAGCACTCTGTATGTCTCTTTCTTATTGACTTTTCCATAGTTATTGCTTACCTTTAGGTAACTGCTTACTTTATGAAAGCAAAATTAAGTAATTTTACCCAAACAATAAATTAAAATAAAATGAAAGCAATAACAATTAATAAGTATGGCGGTACAGAAGTAATAGAAACTTCTAATGACAGCCAAAAACCAGCGATAAAAGCTGGTCAGATTCTAGTCGAAGTACACGCTGCAAGCCTGAATCGGATTGATTCAGTAATTCGTGCTGGTTATCTGCATCAAATGGATGCCATTAAATTTTCCTTCGGTTTTGGGTGGTGACTTTGCGGGTATTGTAGCTGAAGTTGGAGAAGGTGTTACAAATGTGAAAACTGGCGATGAAGTTTATGGTTATGCTGGAGCATTTCTTGGTGGTTCAGGTTCACTCGCAGAATACACTTCTGCATCTGTTGACAAGGTTTCAAAAAAACCAAAGTCAATTGATATGGCTACAGCGGCTTCTTTGCCTCTTGCAGGTGCAAGCGCTAGTCCAAGCCATTGAAGAGCATATCAAGCTTCGGAAAGGGCAGAAAATTCTGATTCACGGAGGAAGCGGGGGTATAGGTTCTTTGGCTATACAATTGGCGAAATTACACGAAGCTTATGTAGCAACAACTGTAAGCACTTCTAATATTGAATTGGCAAAACAACTTGGTGCTGATGAAGTTATTGATTATAAAACAAATGATTTTACTTCTATTATTAAAGACTATGATGCTGTTTTGGTCGCTGCAGCAGAAGAGCTTGGTAACTCATATAAGGTGCTGAAAAAAGGAGGTACACTCGTTTCTATTGTAGGAAATGCTGATGAGAACCTTGCGAAAGAACATGGTATAACTGCTATTACTCAAATGACCCAAACAAGCACTTCTCAACTCAAAAGATTGGGTGAATTAGTGGACAGCGGAAAGATTAAACCGCTAATTGATAAGATTTTCACTCTTAATAATGCGAAGGAAGCATTTGACTACTTTGAACAAAAGCATCCAAGAGGCAAAGTTGTGATTAAAATCAAGTAGTAAAACGATAGATTTAAAAACTATGACAATTACGGTTTTTGGAGCAAGTGGAGCGATAGGAAAATTACTTGTTAAGAAGGCTCTTGAAGATGGGTATGTAGTGAAAGCGTATGTTCGAAATCCTTCAAAATTAGATTTTAATCATCAAAATTTAGAAGTGATTAAAGGAGAATTGCAGGACTATGAAAATATTAAAAAAACAATTTCAGGAGTTGATGTAGTCATCAGCACTTTAGGTGCTCCAGTTGCAAGAAATTACGAAGGATTTCCAGTACTTGAGGGCCATAAAAATATTATCAGAGCAATGAAAAGTGAAAATGTGAAAAGATTTATCACGATAGCAACCCCAAGTGTCAAATTCGATAAGGATGTACCATCTTTAGTGACGAAGTTACCAACTATCATGGCAAAAATCTTTTTACCCAAAGCATATAAAGAAATCGTTGAAATTGGAAAAGCAGTTTCATCTTCGGATTTGGATTGGACAATTGTTCGATTTATTGCTCCTAAGGATTGGACAGCTAAAGGACAAGTAAAAGTTACATTCGGTGATAAAAAAATAAAATTAGGAATTTCGAGAGCGGACATAGGTGATTTTATACTTAAACAAACAAACGATAATCAATACATTCATTCAATGCCAATTATTGGAAGCTAGTTTTTTCTCACCCCGACTGAATAAATTAAATGGCCTTGTAAATCAAATATTTACGAGGCCATTTTCATAAGTAGTACAAAAAGTAGTACAAAATATATTAAAACAGAACTCCATCTTTTGTATCATTTTCGTTTTCTTCCAGCATTTATTGCACCTTCATTTTCGTATTTCTGACAATAACATTGAATTTATTCTGTTTTTAGCCATTAATACAGTATTAAGAACCATCTGACATCCTTTTTAAAAGCAACTTTTATCGGTTGATATAACTTGCGATGACAGACTTCTGTAATCATCGTATAATCCATGCCGGTTGTGTTAAAACTCAGAAATCAGTGAGAACCATCTGGCTGCAGATGATCCCCAAACTTCTTTATAGGTAGCAGTATTGAACTGAGGCCAGTATGGCGTATCTTCATTGGCCCGGGACTGCATACCTACAGGTATCTCACCAACCATTTCTCCTGGCAAAGCATTATACAGTTGCGGATAATTACTACCTTCTCCCCAAATATATGATTGTCCGAAAGGATTTTTCCCGACAATCCAGAACAATTGTTGTTCGGCAATATTAATCAGTTCATTGTCTTTCAGGTATTTACCACACAATGCAGCTGCTTTTCCTGTTGACAGAATAACGGCAGTATTACCTTTAAATGAAAACCAAACCGGGAAAACCCGGAGATAATGATCATCATCCAGTTTGACACCGTTCTCAAGCTGTTCTTTAAAGTCCCTGGATACATCCTTCTTGACCCATACCTGAGTTATATAAAAATTTACTGAATCCTTTATTTCGTTTTTGTTGTAAACGCCACTCGGAACCATTCCATATGGTTGTACATATTGCATAATAGTTTTCAGGTAATCACCATATAGCCTGATGGAATTCTCCCATGTTTTATAATCCGGATGATTTGGCTGTGTTGTGCATAGCTCTGTCAATGCCTGCATATAAATCTGATCGCGCGATTGATGGTTGAAATGAACAATGGATTTCTTATTCAGATCACGGTAGAAGAAACCTCTGATCTTGTTTTTATCATTCAATGGCTCCGAACGCTGACACTGGATGGTATACTTGATAAAATCGGCAGCTTTATCAGCATATAATTTTTCTCCCGTCAACCTGAAAAGCATACTGGCAGCCCATGATACTGTTGCCATGTACTGGCTTTGTGAAGCCATATAGGCATGCCCTCCCGGGATTCTTTCATTATATCCCATTTTTTCGAAACGATCCAGGGCAAAGCCAAAATCTTCCCTGGCTACTTTGCTGAGATGTTGTTTAAGCATTGCATCATCCTCTATTGTCATCGAAGCATAAGCTTCAATGGCTGAAAACAGGAAGTTCTCAAAACCGCTATTGTTTACACTGGCCTGACGCCGTCCTGAATCATCAACAGTACCGATGAAACCATCGGTCCATAAATTTGTACCCCATGTCTGTACCCGGTAACCCTCACCGAGGCGGGTTTTAAGGATAAAATCAAGTCCCCATTTAGCCTCTTCCATTAGTCTCAGATACAAATCGGTATTGTTCTTCTCCTTAGCCCTGTTTGCCATTTCCAACATTGAAAACGCAATCTCTCCTGTTTGTATTGATTGCTGCGACATATCAGCGGCATCATGCCAGCCGCCGTTCACAGGGAAAGTATGTCCATTATATTCACAATTAAGGTCAGTATGGCAATCGCCATGTTTCCCGGGTACAGGATAACCGCAACGTTCGCAAAACATGAAATTCAGAACGCGCCATGCCGAGTTGTCCCAAATGTTACTGTTAATATAGAATGGCAGGGTGGTAACACTCCCGACCCTGATCATATATTGCCCATCCTTTTTGAAATTTGTAAAATCAATGGTTTCAAAATCACCAATATACGTTTTACCTTTATTGATTTTTCCTGTATAAGCCACCTGAGAGGTGATATAATCGACTAGCTGGAACTTTCCATCATTATTATTCACCTGTACAATTGCTGATTTTTCACTTTCCGTCCGGTATCCCGTAGTCGAATATATGATCCTGTTCTCAGCAGGCTTCCATCCGCTGACAACTTCCGGATTTTCAATTGTCTGCAACTCTACAGCATCGATATTAAACTTCAAAGAATCACCCATTGTTTGCTCTTTCCCAAAGACTTCTATGGCAAAGGATATTTTAGTGACTTTGTCCCGTGCCAGTTCCGACATCTCAACATAACATTCATTCCACTGACCGTTGACCAGGTTTATTTCATGATATCCTTCACGTCCGTACTGATCAGGGACTTTGATCTTACCGTCGTTCTCCACATAAAGATTCAGATATACACTGCGGGCACCTTCACAATCAGGATAGATATAAAAATGGATCCGATTATATTTCTCCCAGTTCTTGCCACCTACTTCAAAGCTTGCCATGGAAGTCCCTCTGCCAATTCCCCAGCCTAGAAAATCATTGACAACAGTTGGAGCAACTAATTTCAGACTATGGGTTCCGGAAATATTCCTTTCCGAAGTCTGATACATATCACCTATCCCTATATGCGACCATTTTTTCATATCTTCCATATCGCTAAGCATATCGGAAACCAATACTTTTTTTGTGAGTCCGAACGTTTCAAGCGACGAGCTACGGTCAAGAGGTAAAGGACTATGAACATATCCGGTATTACGGATATCAGATCTCAGCTTCTCATCTGTCTGAGAGAACAAAAAGCGGCAACCGCAAAAAAACAGCAATGCTATAATGGTTAATTTTTTCATGGTTATAGATTGAATTAATTATTAATAGTGATCAATACTACCAGGTATCCAACCAGAGGTTTTCAAATTTAAGTTTTTTATATGATAATGTGGTTTCCCCCGTTTCAAAATGCGGGACGAGCAATCTTCTCACTGGCGTAACATAATACAGTTACTACACAACCTTCATAATTCTCCTATTCATACCTCAGAGCCTCTACCGGATTTTTACTTGCTGCTTTATACGATTGAAAGCTAACTGTGAGCAAAGCAATAAGCAAAGCAAAAATGCCTGCCAGAGCAAATACCCACCAGGTTATGTCAATCCGGTAAGCAAAATTTTGGAGCCATTTATTCATTGCATACCATGCAATCAGGCATGCAATTATGATGGAGATACATACACATATAATATATTCTCTTGAAAGCAAGGAGAATATTTCTACGGACTTTGCCCCATTTATTTTCCTAATTCCTATCTCTTTTGTCCTGCGCTCTGTCATAAATAAAGATAGCCCTATAAGCCCGAGACATGAAATGATGATTGCCAGGAAAGAGAAATAACCAAATATTTTACCCATTCTTTTTTCTGTCCTGTACAGGTTATCATAATCATCATCAAGAAAATGAAAATCAATGGGTAGCCCCGGATCAAATGATTTATAAGTCTTCTTAATAAATTCAACAGTTGAAATTATCTTGTCAGGTTTCATTTTGACATAGAAATTGTTGGAGACACCTATTTGCATAATAAGCGGTCCAATTTTGTAATGTAACGATTGAATGTGAAAATCTTTTACTACTCCTATAATATTAAGTTTCGATCCACTGGAAGTTGTTATTGTTTCTCC
>PLLX01000063.1 GCA_003141415.1 Bacteroidales bacterium | reverse complement strand
TAGGGTTGCAAGCCGACGCTCAGTTGTCATGGTTTTTGCAAGCCACCTTGACAACTTTATCATGACGTGACAAATCCTGCCCACGCCGTCTGGACAGCTTCATCGTGACACCAAATACTCGTCCATCTATCGGGACTTGGCAAAAACGCATGCCAACCCTGACACGGACGGCAACTCATTAAACCGCCGGGCCGTTATGCTTAAGCATCAGTGCGTTACCGAGCCGAAACTCCGTCGACATAAAAGCCTAAGCATAACTCAAAAAGCATGCTACAGACTATTATAAATTTATTAACCGACTTCATACAATTTCTCTTCGTTCCTAAAGTCCATCTAAAATTTATTGTTTAAATTAGTTTGATAATACGATTTTAAGATGTCTAAACCTTATACAAACTCTCATGAAAACCTACAAAACTTTACGCAACAGAATTTTTTACACAACTGTTGCTCTGTTTAGCCTGATTTCTTTACAGGGACAAACAATAAGCAAAGATTCTTCTAGTATTACAGTGGATGAAAACATATTAAAAAGTTATGTCGGCAGGTACGATTACACACAAGGTGCGGTATTACTGGTAACACTTGAAGACAAGCAGTTGCAAGCACAGCTTACAGGGCAACCTAAATTTCCTATATTCCCCTCTGCAAAAGATGAATTTTACTGGAAAGTAGTGGATGCCAGAGTAAAATTTGTAACTGACGAAAAAGGTAATGTTACTAAAGCTATCCACTTTCAGAACGGAACACA
Organism: Bacteroidales bacterium; assembly: GCA_003141415.1. Taxonomy (GTDB): domain Bacteria; phylum Bacteroidota; class Bacteroidia; order Bacteroidales; family VadinHA17; genus LD21. The sequence goes on along the minus strand of PLLX01000063.1, from coordinate 4,212 downwards.
ATTTGAAGCAATGAAGTTAAAAGATGAAGCGGTGGTTACTGTTAATCCTGCAGTGTTCGATAAATATATTGGAAAATACGATGCTGGCGAAAATAACACAGTAGTCATTACTAAAGAAGGTGATAAGTTATTCGCACAAGGGACTAACCTTCCCGTATATCAACTTTTACCTGCATCAGAAACGGAGTATTTTTTAAGGGAAGTAAATGCACGACTAATGTTTAAGGTTTCCGGTGACAAAGCAGATTCAATCCTCATCAACATGGCCGGAAATGAAATAACAGCTATAAGGCTAAAGGAATAATTTGACAACAAAAATTGCAAGAGCCATTCTACTATTTTTTTCCCCCCCACCAATATGTCTGCCGGTAGATATTCTCCCCTTCCATGATGAGTTTATGATTTGATTATTAAAGATCCAATGTTACACCCAAGACACAAAATAAAAGCCTAAGCATAACTCNNAACTCGGACGGTTTAATTAATTGGCTTCGCCGAGCTCGGACCGAATAAATATATCAAATTACTTCGCAAAGAAAATTGTAGTCGGTCCTCGGTTGCCTGCGTCAGCCCGGACAGCTTCCCCGTCAGCCCCAAAAGTCTATGAGAGAAAAATTTAACCCACTTATCAAATCTTATGGCACCCGTTCCGATAACTATCGGGATGTTCCTGCTGCCGAGACAAAGTCAATAGGGCTGCCGGCTGACGCTTCCGCCAGCTGGCGAAACGGCAACTAAATTAAACCGCCGGGCGGTTAGCTGTATAAATGATCCTCCTGAAAAAGGTTGACCCAAAATTTATACTACTTAAAAAGAAGACTATGATTTAAAAAATTAGCTATGAGCAGAGGATTTGTTAAAGAAGACGATCAAGAAGAAGTTCCTAGAGTACCGCAGAGGGCATATTTACCAGAAGGAGTGATAAACTTTGTTACCCCATTTGGTATGAATCAACTGTTGGATGAGAAACAGATGCTTGTCAACGAAAAGAACAATCTGAATAATGCCAACGAGAATGAGAAACGAATCGCGTTAAACTATATTAATGCAAAATTACAACTATTGAATAACAGAATTGTTGAAGCCAAAATAGTTAATCTAAACGAGCAACCACAAAATGAAATAAGATTCGGTGCAATGATAAGTCTCAAAATAGAAGCGTCCAAAAATATTCAGACTTTTCAAATTGTCGGCGTTGATGAAGCAGATATTTCCAAAGGGAAAGTCTCCTTTATATCACCTATAGCCAAGGCATTAATAAGTAAAAAAATTGGAGACAAAGTTATTTTAAAACAAGCTAAGAAAGATATTGTTTTTGAAATTATCGATATATCCTATAGTTAAGATAAGATTAAATTGACCAATTATTGGGAATAAATTCTACTGCAAAAGCAAGAATTTCCATGCATATGTCAGGACTTCCAACGCGCAAGCAAGAGTTTGGCAGCCGCCACCGCGACACCCTGCTTTGCTGTCAAACACATGCTTTTTTGCCTCCCCGGATTTCACTAGCGAGACAACTAGTCTGGACACAGAGACAACAAGACCAATGAGATCTATACCCTCTTAACCACCAATGGTTTCGATCAGATAAAATGTTTGCTTGGCACATTAGACCATTGACAATAATATTTAAGAATTGGGATTTTTCTATATTTACTACATGAACCAAAACCACGAAAATGACTCCATTATGGCGTTTATACAATCGTTGTCACCAATTTTATGAAGAACTACAATGAATTAAATTAAAACAATTGTAAAGGGAAGAAAAATATTTGTGTATTCATTTTTTCAATTTTAAAATATGGAAAATATTTTGAAGAAGCTGACCAAAAATAAATTGTTNNTTGTGGAGTGATGAGATATATACTAAATCAATGTTGGGTGGTTCCTTATCGGACTTTTTCGCTAAGTTCAAAAACGATTTACATCCACCATTATATTATCTGGGATTAAGATTGTTTACAGGTCTGTTCGGTTTAAACGCTATATCATTACGGTTATTTTCAGTTCTGGGAGTTTTATCAACAATATTATTGGGGTATTTTGCCGGTCAACGTGTTTTTGGCAAACAAGGTGCACTATATTTTTGTCTGATGCTGATTTCAATTCCAATGCTGGCAGCTTACTCGCACCAGGCCAGAATGTACACCTGGGCTGCATTTTCAGTAACAGGAGTATTTATATATTCTTACTTATTCATGAGAACGGGGAAAAACCGCGATTTGATCCTTCTTTTTGTTTTCACTGTGTTAGCCATGTATACCCACTATTATAGCATGGCTGCTGCGTTTGTGGCAAATATGTTTGTTTTTCTTCACCTGCTTCTGACTAAAAATAAAAAGTGGCTTCCTCATTTATTTTCATTACTATTAGCAACCATCCTTTTTCTCCCATGGCTCTTTATTTTTATTATTCAGGTTGAAAAAGTTCAACATGCTTTTTGGGCTCCTGAAGTAAGTCTCAAAGCCATTCTTTCTTGTTTTACAATTCCATTCACCGAACAATTCTGGACAACCAATTATTCCATTTCATTGACTATTTTGATTTATAGCCTTATTGTTTTTACCTTTCTCATAAGTTTTACAAAATCGTTTTCTGAGTATCGGTTAGTTTTATAGCTGTCGCTGTTTATTTTCCTGGGGACACTACTTGTTGTTACGATTATTTCCTTGTTTTCACAACCAATTTTATCCACCAGGTATGTAATGACCATAGTTATTATGCTTGTTATCCCGCATACTATTCTTTTAATCCAGATGAAGATAAAATGGCTGAAAATGATTTTAATATCGGTTATCTTATTCCTGGGTATACGGATTTCTATTTCCAATTTCTATTTTTCATACGGGCCCTATAAACAAACCATCGAATATATCTCCACCACTTATCCTGAAATTAAGAAAATCTTACACATTACCGAGGTAACTGCTGGCCCAATGGTAGAATACAACGGTACTTCGGGATTAAGTCATTATTGGCTTAAGGCGAAAATGTCGAACGTTGATGCCTTCCCGGAGGTACATCAATACAATCAGCCCCGAGAATTTCTAGAGCCTGGAGAAGTATTTTGTGCAGTTAGATTTCACAATCTGGAATTGAATAAAGAAAATCTTGACCTCGTTTTATCAGAATCGGAACTTATAAAAACAGATACCGTAAGAGACAACAAGTTTAAAAACGGAATCATAATACAAGTTTATCTTCTTAAATACAGAGGCAAGTAAATTGATTAATATAATTCAGAATTATCAGATTTGAAAAAAACAAGAAATGACATAGGCTTTTTAACAGACTTGCAGATAAAATATTGAATAAATAACAATTAATTTCAAGTTGTAATTAACAAAACTCACATCTTTATTTGAATTTAAAAACAAAATTAATTGAAGCCGACCCGTCGCTGTAAACCACATCCCGCAAACCACTCAAACAAATGCAATTAAAACTCCAAAGTTTGCGGGAAGAGGTTTACAGCCCATCCCTGCCAGTATGACTTGATTAAGGACTGAGCGACAGAGTTCTCGTATATCTTGACAATTTGAAAATTAACACTACATATAACACGGATGGTAGGCTTAATTGCCTCGGCGGACCAGACAGCTTTTCAATCGGCCCCCAAAGTCTATGCGAGTAAACATTAACCCACCTATAAAATTTTGTTGCACCAGTCCCGATAGCTGGCGGAACGGCAACTAATTAAACCGCCGGGCCGTCAGACTGTGCAAAAACTCTAATGTTTTGTTTATAACCTAATTGCCAAATATTTGACTAAGACACTGTATTCCTGTAACTTGTTATAAAAAAGAATATGGCACATCGAAGTGGGACCGACCGAAACCAGCTGCTTTTACTTCCACCCAGCCTTGATGAGTTTGTTGGGGAAGATAACCCTGTAAAGGTTATCGATGCTTTTGTTGATTCACTCGATTTTAAACAAGCAGGCTTTAAAAACAGTATTCCTGGAGAGAAAGGCTGCCCTCCTTATAACCCTGCCGACCTGTTAAAGTTCTACCTTTATGGTTACTTGAACAGGATAAGATCTTCCCGTAAACTGGAAAAGGAATGCACACGCAATATTGAAGTTATATGGTTATTGAACCAGCTTCGGCCCAAATACAGAACAATAGCTTATTTCAGGGCGAATAATTTAAAATCCATAAAAAATGTTTTTCGCCAGTTTGTAGTGATGATGAAGAAATGGGATCT
>PLLX01000127.1 GCA_003141415.1 Bacteroidales bacterium | reverse complement strand
AAAACATGGAATCTGAATATGTTTACACTTATTGGAATAGGTTCAGGAGTGGCCTGGCTTTTCAGTGTTACAGCTATGCTTTTTCCCGGTATATTTCCCGATCAATTTAAATCACACGCCGGTACAGTATATGTCTATTTTGAGGCTACTACAGTAATTCTGACACTGGTTTTATTAGGTCAGCTTCTTGAAGCCCGGGCTCACGGTAAGACCAACAGCGCTATTAAAGAGTTGTTAAAACTGGCACCGAATATAGCAACAAAAATCATTGATGGCAAAGAACAGATTGTTGCCATAGATTCTATTCAGAAGGGCGATTTGTTACGTGTGAAACCAGGTGAAAAAATACCGGTGGACGGTAGTATTCAGGACGGAGAATCGACAATTGATGAATCAATGATCTCCGGAGAACCAATTCCTGTTGATAAGAAGGTTGGTGATAAAGTAAGTTCCGGTACCATTAACGGGAACAAAACTTTTGTTATGATTGCCGAAAAAGTAGGTTCGGAAACCCTGCTTTCCCATATCATCGAAATGGTCAATTCTGCAAGTCGCTCAAAAGCTCCGATCCAGAATCTGGCTGATAAAATTTCCGGCTATTTCGTACCAGTTGTGGTGGGTATTTCTGTTATCACTTTTATAGTTTGGGCAATTTATGGAGGTGAACATGCGTATATATATGCACTTGTAAATGCCATTGCGGTACTTATTATCGCCTGTCCATGTGCCCTGGGTCTGGCAACACCAATGTCTGTAATGGTCGGGGTAGGAAAAGGAGCACAATCGGGAATACTCATCAGAAATGCCGAATCGCTGGAAAAAATGAACTCAATTGATATAGTCATAATTGATAAAACAGGAACTGTCACAGAGGGAAAACCATCAGTTGAAAAAGTAGTTAGCTTTACTCCCGGCATTTCAGATGAAGATATTCTTCAGAAGATCATCTCTCTGAATAGTTACAGCGAGCATCCCCTGGCACAGGCAACAATGCGTTTTGGTGAAAACAAAAATATAAAGGCTCATTCTGTTTCTGCCTTTGAAGCTGTAACAGGGAAAGGTGTAACAGGAATGATGGGAGACAAAAAACTGGCATTGGGTAATGAAAAACTGATGGAGGAAATTAAAACCGTTATTTCACCTGAATTGAAAAATCAGGTTACTGCAGAACAAAAACTGGGTAAAACAGTTTCTTACCTGTCAGAAGGTAATACAGCAATCGGCTTTGTTGTAATTTCAGATAAAATAAAGGAATCGAGCAAAGAAGCTATTCATAATCTGCAAAAAGAAGGTATGCAGGTTATTATGTTTACAGGAGATAACGAAGAAACAGCCAGGGCTGTCAGCGAAACATTAAATCTTGATGGATACAAGGCTCAGATGCTTCCGGGCGATAAACTGGACGAAATAAAACGACTTCAGACGGAAGGCAAAAAAGTAGCCATGGCAGGTGACGGTATAAATGATGCACCGGCATTGGCACAGGCAGACATTGGGATAGCAATGGGAACGGGAACAGATGTAGCTATAGAAAGTGCAGGTATTACGCTTGTGAAAGGTGACCTGAAAGGTATAGCAAAAGCAAGGCTGCTTAGCCAGAAGGTAATCCGGAATATCAAACAGAATCTGTTCTTTGCCCTTGGGTACAATACCCTTGGTATTCCACTCGCAGCGGGAGTGTTATATCCATTCTTCGGAATATTGCTCTCACCAATGATAGCAGCCCTGGCAATGAGTTTCAGCTCGGTGTCAGTTATAACTAATTCATTGCGGTTAAGAAATGTGAAATTGATGTAAGGAAATAAACAGCTTAAGGAAAATATGATTTATACATATTATTAACTCAAATAAAAGAGGACAGGACATATATTATGAAAGAAAAATTAGAAATATTAATTACCCGGCTTAAACAGTATAAAAGTGCAGTAATAGCTTTCTCAGGAGGAGTTGACAGTACATTTCTTGCCCGTATCGCAAAAGATGTTTTTGAAGATAAACTATTATTGATAACGGCAACATCAAGCACTTATCCCTTCTATGAACTTGAGGAAGCTAAATCTCTGGCGACTCTGCTTGGAATAAAACATAAAATAATCGTGTCTGAAGAGATTGATATCCCGGGATACTCAGATAATCCACCTGACAGGTGCTATTATTGCAAAAGTGAGCTGTTTGGAAAAATAAAATATATTGCCTCAAANNNNTGCCTTGCATCTCGTTTTCCCTATGGAGAAAAGATTACAAAAGTAAAACTCGACAGACTTGCATTAGCAGAATTTGAAGTCAGAAAACTAGGATTCACTCAATTCAGAATCAGAAGTCATGAAAATCTTGCACGGTTTGAATTTATTCCNNCAGAAATCTGTAAAAATTCAGGTTTCAACTATATCACAATCGATCTCCGTGGTTACAGAACCGGATCTATGAATGAAGTTCTGTCAGAATCAGATAAACGAGGTTATGAAAATAAGATGTAAAATAGTTCATAAAAAAATAGTTATTTTTAACCCAACTAAAAATATTCCAATTCGCTGACAGTCTGGGTGGTGTGGAGTCTCTTGCCAATTATTCAGCTTTGATGACAAATGAAGCATTTCCACCCGCAATGAGGCAAAAAATTGGAGTTACCGACACCCTAATACGTCTCTCTGTAGGTATTGAACATATTGATGGTCTATTAGACGATTTAAAAAATGCCCTGAGCTGAAAACTCAGCTCAATTTTTTCACGATCAGCACTATGAGGAAATGAATCTATCTGAAAATCCCATACCCATGCTGATTGCAGACAGCTAGTATTTAATTACCGAATCTTTGAAATACATTCTTCAGAGTGAGACCGTTTCATTGTTAAGAAGATGGTATCAGATAAGAGTGAGTTGATAAAAGTTTTGAAATTCGAAAACATAGCTGATATTAAGGCAGATCTCGAACAGACTCTCAGTATTGTATAGACGAAAGATCAAAATAATAATATATATTGTGTGGTTAGTTTAAAATGTACAACACTTTTAGTTAGTTAAGTGTTGTACATTAATAATACAAAATAATAATACTTAACCATGCCAGATCTTATTATCCCAAATCAAAAAATCGTTGAAAAAGCAATCAAATCTGTTTTTGAACTGCTTTTCCCAACCACTCATTCATTTACTGATGCTGAAATAGAATGTAATCGCAGTAATCTTCAGAATCAGATTCAAAATATACTGGCTGGCCTGACTGAAAAGAATGAAAAAGTTACCCGACATCTTTTTAAAAATCTGGAAAAGATAAAAAAGGGATTGCTTAAAGACGCTGCTTTTATTCTTGCATCAGATCCTGCTGCTACCCAACTCATCGAAGTCATTGCCATATACCCGGGTTTCTTTGCAATTTACTGTTATCGTATAGCAAATTTTCTTGCACAGTTAAAAGTACCGCTGTTTCCCAGGATGATTACAGAATTTGCCCACAGAGTTACAGGTATTGATATTCATCCTCTGGCTAAAATTGGCAGTCCGTTTGCGATAGACCATGGCACAGGCATTGTTATCGGAGAAACCGCTCAAATCGGTAATAATGTAAAGCTTTATCAGGGAGTTACTCTGGGTGCACTGAGTGTTGATAAGAGCAAAGCATCGAAGAAGAGACACCCTACCATTGAGGACAATGTTGTTCTATATTCCGGTTGCACAATTTTAGGTGGACAGACAGTTGTCGGCAGAAACAGCATTATCGGTGGCAATGTGTGGCTCACAGAGAGTATTGCACCTTTCTCGGTGGTTTACCACAAAAGTGAAATAATTGTGAGAAATCAGAATGGTTTTCAGGAACCTATAAATTTTATTATCTAAGCAAATCATTACAAAACTATAACATTATGAAAGTAAATTCAATTCTTGAAACAATCGGGAACACGCCTCATTTGAAAATCAACCGGCTTTTTGACCCTGCATATTCAGTATGGGTAAAACTTGAAAGATCCAACCCTGGAGCCAGTATAAAAGACCGTATAGCACTATCGATGATCGAAGATGCAGAAAAGAAGGGAATATTAAAGCCTGACAGTGTGATCATTGAGCCAACCTCAGGTAACACTGGTATAGGATTGGCATTGGTAGCAGCTGTTAAACGATATAAGCTGATTCTTGTAATGCCTGAATCAATGTCGCTTGAAAGACGAAAAATTATGAGCTCATATGGCGCTGAATTTGTACTGACCCCTCGCGAAAAAGGTATGAAAGGTGCAATTGAGCGCTCCAGAGAATTAATACTTGAAACTCCAAACTCATGGATGCCGATGCAGTTCGACAATCCCGCCAATACCGATATTCATAAGACCACAACAGCACAGGAAATCCTTAAAGACTTTCCCGATGGTCTGGATTATCTGATTTCAGGGGTAGGTACCGGCGGACATATAACCGGGTGTGCAGAAGTATTAAAAAAGGCGTTTCCAAAACTTAAAGTTTACGCAGTTGAACCGGAACTATCTCCTGTGTTGAGTGGAGGTTCTCCTGCGTCACATCAGCTGCAGGGTATAGGTGCCGGATTCATTCCTTCTATTTTAGATACAAAACTGTTAGATGGGATAATTAAAGTAACAAAAGAAGAGGCATTCACTTTTACAAGAAGGGCTGCCAGAGAAGAGGGATTGTTTGTCGGAATATCTTCAGGAGCATCCTTGGCAGCAGTGAATCAAAAGCTGAAGGAATTTCCTAAAGAATCAAGAATTCTTACTTTCTGCTACGATACAGGTGAGAGATATTTATCTATCGAAGGGTTGTTCTAAGGTTCTTTCATTACGCATGTCTTACTCCCCCTGGTCGTTGTCCCAACGGCCCGCGGTCTGTCTTACTCACTTCGTTCGCTTGTCTTAAGGTCTCCTATTCTCCCACTCTCCCTTTCTCTTCATCTTTATCTTATTATTCCTGATTATCAAACAGATATAACTGTCTATCAGCGCAATATTCTGTTTCCAGATTGGAGATGCTCAATCCTAAAAGCCGAATACGTGATCCTTCGAGCTTAAGTAATTTACGGATTCCGGAAACTTCTTTATGTAGTGTATCAAAATCGCGGACATAATTCTGAAGCGTCTTACTCCGTGTAATCTGCCTGAAATCCGAAAACTTAATTTTAAGGGTGATTGTTCTTCCTGAAGTTTCAGAATGTTCGAGTCTTTCCATCAACTCTTTTTCAAGCTTATATAATTCTGCAATAACTTCAAAACTGGTTGTAAGATCTTTCTCATACGTGAGTTCGGTCCCAACAGATTTACGTTCCTGATCAGGTTCAACAGGACGTTCGTCAATACCTCTCACAATATCATAAAAGAAGACTCCTGCTTTTCCAAAATTTCTTACCAGCGAGACAAGATCCCATTTCTTCAGATCGGCACCTGTATGAATTCCAAGTTTATGCATCTTTTGTGCAGTTACTTTTCCGATACCATAAAACTTTTCCACAGCCAACTCCTCAATGAACTTTTCAGCATCTTCGGGTCGGATCAGAAACAAACCATCGGGCTTGTTTATGTCAGAAGCTATCTTTGCCAGAAATTTGTTCACAGAAATGCCAGCAGAAGCAGTAAGACCCGTTCTGGATTTAATGTCATTCCTGATTTTACTGGCAATGACTGTAGCCGACCCGATTTTCTTTTTATCACATGTCACATCCAGAAATGCCTCATCAATTGATAGTGGTTCAATTAAGTCGGTATACTCTTTGAATATTTCAATAATACTTGAAGAAATCTCAGTATACCTGCTGAAATTATGTTTCACAAATATCAGATCGGGACATAATCGTTTGGCAATTACGGAAGGCATAGCTGATCTGATACCAAATTTCCTTGCTTCATAACTTGCTGCGGCTACCACACTTCGCTCGCCGCTACCACCTACGGCAACAGGTTTCCCTCTCAGTTCAGGATTATCAAGCTGCTCAACTGATGCAAAAAATGCATCCATATCGATATGAATAATCTTCCTCAAATCAGTAATAATTAAAAACAAATCTATAAAGAATAATGTTAAATGACGAAATTGAGCCTGACCTGATAAGCTTCATTTGATTAACAATCTATTATAAAATGCTAATAAAAAAAAATAATAAAAATAATCAACTTCAGTTTTACTCCAGAATCTGTTCTTTACTTAGCATCCATAAAAAAAGTGTAACACTAAAATTAATTTAACATGAAAAAACTAGCATTCATTTTGGCCGTTGTTTTTCTTTCAGTATCGACATTCGGTCAGACCACGGCACCAGTTGCCAAAACTACAACAAAAGATGATCAGACTAAGACTGTAGCTGCAACTCAAACCCAAACCATTAAAACAGTTGCAGATACCACAAAAACAAAGGTAGCTGCTAAAACTATTAAAAAGGATGGAACTCCTGACAAAAGATTTAAAGCAAACAAAACAACAACAGTGAAACCAACAGGACCTGTAAAGAAAGATGGTACTCCTGATATGAGATATAAAACAAATAAAGATACCACAAAGATTAAAAAGTAGTAATTACTTTAACCTATAAAAAAAGGTTTCCCGTTTTCGGGAAACCTTTTTTTTATTTATTCTTTGAAAATTGACCAACATTGACCATTATTGTATGAAATATAATATTGAATGTTTTGGAGACCAGGCCAGAAAAGAAGGGAAGGGTGTTTACTCTTATTTTATTCCAGCATAGATTGTGGGGATCTGTTGTACTACCATATATTATTCAGAAGGAGATTAACCGGGGTTATTATAAATTATCAGAATGCCTCTCCCCTTTTCCCAACATTGACACTTTAGGTACCCTTACATCAGAAGAACGGGAAGTAGTTAAAATTATTAACGAATATACCGACCGAACTCTGTTCAAGCTATTCTCAAGGGAGAAGACAGTAAAAGAATTTCTCGAAAAAATAACACCGGAAAAACTTGAAAACTTTATCAGGCCTTATATAGAAAGAAAGCTTTATAAATGTTTTACAATTGCACGTGATGAAAATATTCCATTATATTTTCAAAAAACAAAAGCAGGAACACTTCATACTGAGGATCAGCTTATTGTGAGCGAAGATAACGCTGAACCCTTATTCAGATTTGTCAGGAATGAAGAGCAAAGTTCATATAGTCTCAGTCTTGAATGCTCTGGAAAACATATCGACTTACGAAAGGGTTCGGTCGATATTATATGTATGGCCCCTTGCCTTATCCGGGACGACCACAGGATATTATTTGTTTCAGACGTGGAAGGTTCAAAATTGAAACCTTTCCTCTCAAAAGAAAGCATTCTGATTCCCAAAAAAGCAGAATTAAAATATTTCAGCGGTTTTGTACTCAATACAATAAATAGTTTTAAAGTCGAGAGCTCCGGTTTCGAGATTATTGAATTTACCCCTGAAAAAAAAGCTCTCCTTGAGCTGGAAACAGGGATAAAGGGTATCCCGGGTTTGACCTTAAAATATAACTATCAGGGGAATAAAATTTATTCGAATGAACCCTTATGCTCCTTTACTATATTTGAAAAGAAAGGAGAGAATTTCATTTTCAGAAAATATTACCGCGATTTTAGCTGGGAAAAACAATGTCGGCAAACATTAGGAGAGATTGGTTTCTTTTCCGATGACGATATTAATTTTTTACCTTTTTCTTCAAGCAGCAAACGAAAGGATGACTTATATACAATTTTAGAAATTGTCAACAGTAATTATTCCGAAATTACCGGTTCAGGCTTTGCACTGACATCGAGGCTCGATCATAATTACAATTTAAAACCAATAGATCTTGAGATTAGCAGCCAGATAGTAAATGACTGGTTCGACCTAAAGGGAACAGTCAAAATCGGGGAATGGAATATTCCGTTTAGCTGCTTCAGAAAAAATATTCTTGAAGGGATAAGGGAATATGCACTACCCGATGGCTCGATAGCTGTTCTACCTGAAACATGGTTCACGAAATACAAAAATATTTTCGAGTTTGGAAAAAGTACCGATGATTCCCTGAAAATTCATAAACAACATTTTTCATTACTTGCAGATACTTTAAATGAAGAGGGGCGTAAAGGATACGAGAGACTGGAAAAGTTACTGGTTCCCGATCAGGTACCCGTTCTTCAGCATCCGGCAGGTCTAAACTGCACTATGAGGCAATATCAGTCAGACGGCCTTAACTGGCTGAATTTCCTTCAAACATCAGGTTTAGGAGGGTGTCTGGCAGATGATATGGGTCTGGGCAAGACAATTCAGATTCTTGCCATGCTCCAGCACAACAAGGTTAACTTTCTCTCAGACGACCGTGATGCAAGTGAAACAGAATTAAACTTATTCAAATACTCTGAATCAAAACTTACATCACTCATAATTGTTCCGGCATCGCTTATCTATAACTGGGAAAATGAGATAAAAAGGTTCGTTCCTGATATGAAAGTTTACAGCTATAAGGGGAACCAACGAAAGAAGTCGACCTCATATTTTCAAAATTTTGATATTATACTTTCCAGTTATCATACGGTAAGGCAAGATATTGAATTAATAAGTTCATTTTCTTTTCATTACATCATTCTTGATGAAAGCCAGGTTATTAAAAATCCAGCTTCAATGCTCTATAGAACAGTTACCCGGCTAAAGTCTGAATTTAAACTCGTTCTTACCGGAACACCGGTAGAAAACTCACTTACAGACCTCTGGACCCAGTTAAACTTTGTTAACCCCGGGTTGCTTGGCGATCTTGCCTTCTTTCGGAGAGAATTTGCAAAACCGATTGAAAAAATGGGTGACGATGAGAAAGAGCTTAAGCTCAGGAAGATCATCCAGCCTTTTATCCTTAGGCGCACTAAAGAAATGGTTGCTCATGATCTTCCTCCGGTTACCGAACAGACAGTTTTTTGTGATATGACCGATGAGCAATTTAAAGTATACGATGAAGAGAAATCATCTGTCAGAAACAGCATACTTAAAAGTATTGCATCAACAGGACTCGAAAAGTCCGCAATTGTTGTTCTTCAGGGTCTCATGAAACTCCGTCAGTTATCCAATCATCCAGTCCTGGCCAATGATGAATATCCTGCCGGTTCTGGTAAATTCGAGACTGTACTTCAGGATATGGAAAGTGTCATTTCAGAGGGACATAAAATACTTGTCTTTTCATCATTCGTAAAGCATCTTGACTTATATGCCGAAGAACTAAGGAAGAAAAGAATAGGTTTTGCAATGTTAACCGGAGCCAGCACTAAAAGAGAAAAGATTGTAGACAGCTTTCAGTCAAATCCTGAGAACAAGATTTTCCTAATTTCACTCAAAGCCGGTGGAGTGGGACTTAATCTTACCGCTGCTGATTATGTATTCATCCTCGATCCATGGTGGAACCCGGCTTCAGAAATGCAGGCTCTAAACAGGGCCCACCGTATTGGCCAGCATAAAAGTGTATTCGTTTACAGATATATAACCAGCAATAGTATTGAAGAAAAAATAGTCAGGCTCCAGGAGAAAAAATCAAAACTGGCTGACATATTCATTTCGAGTAATAATCCGCTTAAGGATATTGATATAAAACAAATTCTAAATATTATCGGATAATATTAATAATTATGAAAGTACTTGGTATAAACTGCAGTCCCCGTAAGGGTGGAAATACAGAACTACTTATAAATGAGGTTTTTAAATCTCTTGAGAATGAAGGAATCAAGACGGAGTTTTTTCAGCTTGGAGGAAAAGATGTAAATGGTTGCATAGCCTGTATGAAGTGCAGGAAGAAGAAAGATGGAATATGTCACCAAAAGAATGAAATAATAAACAAATGTATTGGCAGGATGCTGAAAGCCGATGCAATTATCATAGGATCGCCTGTATATCATGCCGATATCACAGCAGATGCCAAGGCTTTAATAGAGGTGGCAAGTTATGCACTCGGAGGGACAGGCAAACCTCTGAAACACAAACCCGGGGCGGCGGTAATTGCTGTCAGGCGTGCCGGAGCTATTCATGCCTTCGACAGTATAAATCATTTTTTCCTGATAAATGAAATGATCATTCCGGGATCCTCATACTGGAATATTGGAATAGGCAGAGAAAAGGGAGAGGTGCTTAAAGACGAGGAAGGAATGAGAACCATGAAGGTTTTGGGTGAAAATATGGCCTGGCTTCTTAAGAAGATAAAAGGCAAAAGTTAAAAGTAAAAAGTAAAAAGGATGCCGTCGGGCATGCATCGACCTCATATGTGAGGTTAAGACCCCTCGCTATCGCTTCGGAATGATATGGTTAGCGATAGGGAACATAAAGACTCACAACGAAACTGCTATCATATAAAAAAGCCGGCTGATAAAAGCCGGCTTTCACTTAAGGTCAGGTCAGTTTAGGTTAGTCCTAATAATTATCTCGTTCTACATAATGTGTATGAAGAAGGTCGTGCGACTTGTGGCTGTTGGGCTGGTCGAGGAACTCTTTATAGATTGCTATAACATCGGGATTCAGATGTGATTTACGCAACTCTTTGTGTTCATCTTCAGAATATATAGCCTTCATACGCTTTTGTCTGATTGCCATGTTAGTTGGAATAGGTTGTCCTCCACCACCAATGCAACCGCCCGGGCATGCCATAATCTCAACAAAATGATAAGGTGCTTTTCCCTCTTTTGTCATCTTCATGATTTTATTGGCATTTACCAGTCCATGTGCAATAGCTACCTTTAGTTCTGCGCCTTCAAGAAACTTCCAGGCATCAACACAGCCTTCAATTTTAATTGTAGCTTCTTTGACTCCGTCCATACCTCTTACCGGTGTAATGTTAAGATTTCCAAACGGAACTTCGCGTCCGGTAACGATTTCATAAGCAGTACGTAAAGCAGCTTCCATAACACCTCCGGTGGCACCGAAAATTACCCCAGCACCTGTTGAATCACCCATTATTGAATCGTAATTTGCTTCTTCAATATTTCTGAAGTCAATTCCTGCTTGCTTAATCATTACAGCAAGTTCGCGGGTCGTGAGGACAAAATCAACATCTTTAAATCCGCTGGAACGCATTTCAGGTCTGTCAGCTTCAAATTTCTTTGCTGTACATGGCATTATCGATACTGAAACTATTTTTGAAGGGTCAATGTTCCGCTTCTTTGCATAATAAGTTTTAGCAAGTGCTCCGAACATCTGTTGTGGTGATTTACAGGTTGACAAATTCGGAAGAAATTCCGGGTATTTGTGTTCGATAAATTTTATCCAGCCAGGGGAACAAGATGTGAACATAGGCAATGATATACTCTTATCTCCATCAACCAGGGCTTTCTTTAGTCTCACGAGCAGTTCTGTACCTTCTTCCATAATTGTCAGATCGGCGCTAAAGTCAGTATCCAGAACTGAATTAAATCCGAGTTGTCTGAGAGCATTTACCATTTTCCCGGTTACTCTTTCACCCGGATCGTAACCCAGATCTTCTCCAAGAGCAACTCTTACTGCAGGAGCAGTCTGGACTACAACGTGTTTATCAGGATCATAAATTGCATCCCAAACCTGGTCAATGTATGTTTTTTCAACCAGTGCTCCTGTGGGGCATCTGTTTACACATTGTCCACAGTTGGTACAAACAACCTGGCTCATCGGCCTGTCATGAAATGATGAAATTTTCTGATGAGCGCCTTTATTTGCAACGGCTATCGCAGATATATACTGTAATTCAGAGCAGGTTCTAACGCAGCGTTGGCAACGAATACACTTGCTATCGTCCTTGACAAAAGAAGGAGAAGATCTGTCGATATTATATTTATGATCTTCAACCAGATCGAGGAATACATGGTCTCCAAAGGCGAAATCATTTGCAAGCGACTGAAGTTCGCAATTCTGGTTTTTGTAACATTTTGTACAATCTGATCTGTGTTCTGAGAGCAGAAGTTCCACTATATGTTTACGGGCATTACGAACTTTCAGAGTATTAGTGTGTATCTCCATTCCTTCAGCTGCAGGAGTTGCACAAGATGCAATAAGTGTCCTTGCTCCTTTTTGTTCAACAATACATACACGGCAGTTCCCTGCAACACAGAGGTCATCATGGTTACATAAAGTGGGAATGTTTATCTTCAGTTTTTTAGCAGCAGCCAGAACTGTAGTTCCATCCTGAACCGTTACCTTCTGATCATTTATAAGTAGATTTATCATAATTCTTCGTTTTTGTTTGATTGATTAATAGATGATCTCTTCCTTAAAATTTCCAACTATCGATTTAAACGCATTCCCGACTGATTGTCCGAGACCACATTTAGCAGCGATTTTCATAGTATCTGCCAATTTCATCAGTTCATTAAGGTATGTTGATTTTGCTTCGCCTTTTTTCACTTTCTCAACACCTTTAAGCAACTGCTGGCATCCGACCCGGCATGGAGTACACTGACCGCAAGATTCCTCGGTAAAGAAATCAAGGTAATTATGAAGAACATTATACATCGACCGGGAACTGTTGAAAAGCTTCATTGATCCGCCTGTCGGTACACCTTCAAACCCAATGATAGTTTCAGCAAACTTCTTTCTGGGTACGCAGAAACCTGAAGCGCCTCCAACCTGTACAGCCTTTGTGTCGCCATCACCAAATTCATTTACAAACTGCAGTACAGTCATTCCGAGCTCAAGTTCAAATATCCCCGGAGTGGGTGTATCACCGGATATTGAGAATACTTTTGAACCTCTTGAATCTTTTGTCCCATACTGGATAAAGTTTTTTGCACCATGCTGAATGATCATCATAGCGGTTACCAGTGTTTCAACATTGTTTATAGAGGTTGGTTTCCCAAAAACACCTGATACCGTTGGATAAGGAGGTTTATTTCGTGGCTCACCGCGGTTTCCTTCAATTGACTCAAAGAGAGCGCTTTCTTCACCACAAATATATGCACCACTACCCATACGGTATTCTATGTCGAAATCATAACCAATCTCTTTTATCATCTTATGAAACGATTCGAGTTCGATCATCAGTTTTGGCAAAAGGTACCTGTATTCGCCTCTCAGGTAAACAATACCTTTTTTTGCACCGATAGCTTTACCTGCGATTGCCATCCCTCCATGAACCTTATTCGAAACTCTGTCAAGTATCTCACGATCCTTGAATGTTCCTGGTTCTCCTTCATCGGCATTACATACTATGTATTTTTCGGGACTTTTCTCTGCAGCAGTAAATTTCCATTTCATACCTGTCGGAAATCCAGCGCCACCCCTGCCTTTAAGACCCGAGTCGAGTATCTCCTGAATGATCTCATCTTTGCTCATTTTGAAGCCTTTGGCAAGCACTTCATGATTATTTATTTTTTCAAAAATAAGGTCTACTTTATTTAATCCTTTATTTTCCATGGTTTTGGCCGATATTTATTTTTGCATATAATCTTTTATAATCTCACTCACCTTCTCAGGTGTAAGTTCAGTATAAGGTAATTCATTAATTAGAATTGCCGGAGCTTTATGACACCACCCGATGCAGTTAGTCTCAATAAGACTGAACTGTTTGTCAGGAGTTGTTTCACCTACCTTTATCTTAAGCATCTCCTCGAGAGCCTGAATTATATCACTCTTCCCTTTCATTGAGCATGTAATTGTTTTACAAACTCTTATAACATATTTCCCTTTCACCTTAGTGTCGAGGAAAGTGTAAAAAGAAGCTGTTCCGTAAACTTCAGCAGCTGAAATATCGAGTTCTCTCGCAACCTCGACCATTGCTTCATCAGTCAGATAATTGTGTTTTAGCACAATTGCCTGAAGAATTGGCATAAGGCTCTCCCTTGCATGACCGTGTTTATCGGACAATTCCTTAACTAGATTTCCTACTTGATACATATCTATTTGAATTTTAGGTAATTAATTTATTTATTGATCAAAATAATCTGTTTTTAACAGTGCTGTTAAATTAATAACAATACTTTTTAAAAAAAGCTTACAAATGTCATACTTGATAA
>PLLX01000212.1 GCA_003141415.1 Bacteroidales bacterium | reverse complement strand
GGATCGGGAAATGTCTGAAGTGAATAACTGGCACCTTCAATTATCTTATAAACATCTGAATCGTCGAAGGGGTAAATTGTCTGGAATTTGCCGGTATCGAGGCCTGCTGCAATTTCAAAATTTTTCACCCTCCCCGTCGATTCACAGTAACCGAATGCAATAGGAATCGTAATAGAAGCATTCTTTTTAATCCTTGGTGCCCAGAAATTATCGGTAAGTTTAACATCGGTAAATGGTACTGGCTGAATTGGATAATCCTGGCCCTTTGAGGCTTGTTTAGCACATCCGGAAGTTAACAATACTACACCGGTAATTGTACTGAGTAATATAATGAGTTTATTCATTTTATACTATTTTATCAGTTCTAAAACAACTACTGATTTTGATGGCATTGTTATACTTAGGATCCCTTCCTTCACAGTAAATCCGTTAAAGGTAATGGGTTTTACATTTTCCGGACTTTCAAAACTGTTGTATGAGTTCATTTCGCTGGCAGTAAGTACTTCTCCAGTAACTTTTTTGAATGTATCCCCTATAACTTGACAGGTTATAGTTATGGGTTTGTTGGGGTTAAGATTTGCAAGTGAGATGTGCACTTTACCGTCTTTGTCGACAGATGCTGAAGCTGAAATAGCGGGTATCTTTTTACTGCCATAAACATAATCTTCGCATCTAAGGTCGAGATTAATAAGCTTAGCTTCCTGATGTACCCTGAACATTCTGAAGACCCAATAGGTTGGCGTCAGAACCATTTTATCGTCCTTTGTGAGGATAACTGATTGAAGAACATTTACCATCTGTGCAAGGTTTGCTGCCTTAACCCTGTCGGCATGCTGGTTAAAAATATTCAGATGAATTGCAGCAGTTATTGCGTCGCGCATTGTGTTCTGCTGATAAAGGAATCCGGGGTTTGTCCCTGGTTCGACATTGAACCAGTTTCCCCATTCATCAACAACCAGTCCTTTTATTTTCTGAGGATCATAACGATCCATAATATCTGAATGTCCTTTAATTATGAAGTCCATCTGGAGATTCAACCTCATTGTTTCGAACCATTCCCTCTCATCGAATTTAGTGGCAGATCCTTTAAAACCCCATCCATCGACAACAGAATAATAGTGTATTGATAATCCCTGGAACATTGCCCGGGTCCCTGCATCTTTCATCAATGTTTCTGTCCACGCGAAATTGTAATCTGAAGGGCCACACGCAACCCGGTAAAGTTGATTCCCGGAATAGTTACCAAGGAATGTTGAATACTGTTTCATGGTGTTTGAGTAAAATTCATCTGTCATATTTCCACCGCAACCCCAGTTTTCATTCCCTATAGCAAAATATTTTACTTTCCATGGTTCCTCACGACCGTTTTCTTTACGTAGTTTAGTCATTGGGCTAACTGCGTCAGAAGTAAGGTATTCAATCCAGTCTGCCATCTCTTTAACTGAACCTGATCCTACGTTCCCGTTTATGTATGCATCGCAACCAAGCAGCTCAGTCAGCTTCATGAACTCATGCGTCCCGAATGAATTGTCCTCAGTAACACCGCCCCAGTTGGTATTTATAATAGAAGCTCTTTTTCCTTTCGGACCAATACCGTCTTTCCAGTGGTAGGTATCTGCAAAGCAACCTCCAGGCCATCGGAGGTTAGGTACCTTAATCTCACGGAGGGCAAACAGTACATCATTTCTGATACCATATGTATTTGGTATTTTCGAATCTGTCCCAACCCACAGACCTCCATATATACAATTTCCCAGGTGTTCTGAAAAATGTCCGTAAATATCTTTGCTGATAACCGGGCCCTGATGATTTGCAATAATTACAAGCTGGTTAACGGATACCAGTTCATCTTTCTGAGCATTGGTTTGTGTACCAGCCATCAAGAATAAAGTTGTTAAAATAATGATAGTATTTTTCATGAGGAATTATTAATATATAATTAATCCATTGTTTTCTTTTGTGTTACTTTGTGTTTTACTTTGTGTTCCTTCGTGGTAAAAATTTAGCCACAATGGGTCCCAAAGGATAACTCAAAGGTTCGCAAAGGAGACTTAATAATTTTGACTTTTCTCTATAAATGAACCAAGATCCTTGTACTTTCTGAAGAGAGTTTCATATTTCTTAGCTCTGACGGGATCGGGATGATATTCCTTCTCAATTCCGCCACCCATAGCTTTCTGAGCAGAAGGAATATCTTTATATACTCCCGCCACAACCGATGCGGCCATTGCTGAACCCAGGGCGCATGTCTGTTCTGAGGCTGCTACTTTAATAGTCATGTTAAGAACATCTGCAACTATCTGCATTACAAAAGGATTCTTTTTTGCTACACCTCCGATGGCTATCACTCCGTCAATTCTTATCCCTTCAGATATAAAACGGTCGTTAATCATTTTTGAACCGAATGCTGTTGCTTCGACCAGGGCCTTAAATATCCTGGGTGCGTCAGATCCCAGTGATAACCCGGTAATTGCACCTTTAAGTGTCTGATTAGCATCTGGCGTTCGCCTGCCATTCATCCAGTCAAGAGCAATGACTGACGTCTCTTCAACCGGAAGCAATTCAGCCTGTTTGCTTAGCTCTGCAATTAACTTATCAGCTGTTTCTTCAATGATTTTTTTCTTTGATTTATCGTCCAGCCAGCTCATCTCCGATATTATGTTGGTTACCGGCCACATTAATAATTTCCCAAACCAGGCATAGATATCTCCAAAAGCTGATTGTCCTGCTTCGAGTCCTATCATTCCGGGAACAATAGATCCATCAACCTGGCCGCAGATTCCGGCTACCAGCTTGTCTCCTACTTCTGACAATGGTGCCACAATCATATCGCACGTGGAAGTTCCCATAACTTTTACGAGATAATATGGTTTTATTTCTCCGCCAACAGCGCCTGTGTGTGCATCGAAAGTACCTGCACCTACCTTTACATTAATTGAGAGGCCGAGTCTATTTGCCCATTCGGATGAAAGATTTCCAACTTCAGTATCGCATGTATATGTTTTGCTGAAAAGTCTTTCCCTTAGACCCGAAAAAACAGGATCCAGTTTTGTAAGAAATTTTTCGTCAGGCAAACCATTGAAGTCATCATGCCACATTGCTTTATGTCCTGCAGCACAACGACTTCTTTTCAGTTGAATGGGATTTGTTTTTCCTGTTAGTAAACCGGGTATCCAGTCGCAGTGTTCAACCCATGACCACGCATTTTTTCTTACTTCAGCACTATGACGAAGTACGTGAAGTATTTTGGCCCAGAACCATTCTGATGAATAAACCCCTCCCTCAAATTTAGTAAAGTCGACCCCGCCCCATGCTCTGGCCAGGTTGTTGATCTCAGTAGCTTCCTTAACAGCTGTATGATCTTTCCATAAAACGAACATGGCATCGGGATTATTTTCATATCCTTCCTTCAGGGAAAGTGGAGTTCCTTCCTTATCGACTGCAACTGGTGTTGAACCGGTTGTGTCAACAGTAACTCCGACAATATTATTTACAACTTCCGGAGGCAAACCGGCAAGAGAGCCTTTTACAGATTGTTCAAGACCTTCAATATAATCAAGAGGGTGTTGACGAAACTGATTTATCGAAGGATCACAAAAAAGACCTTTCTTCCATCTGGGGTATTCAAATACAGATGTCCCGACAATTTTACCATTGGTTGTATCAACAACTACTGAACGAACGGAGTCGGTACCATAATCAATCCCGATTACAAATTTTTTTGCCATATCTTAACTTTCTAGTTTTCCTCAGATTTGCTTTGCCCATAGTAGGCATCACTTCCGTGTTTCCTTTTAAAATGTTTATCGAGCAGGAATTGACTGATTGGTTCTGTTTTACCTAACAAAACAGTATAAAACGCCATTTTTGCAATCTCTTCAAGAGCAACAGCATTGTAAACTGCATTTTCAGTATCGATTCCCCAGCAAAACGGCCCATGACCATTAACCAATATAGACGGAACTGCTAATGGATCTACATCTCCCAGTTTTTCAATAATAATTTCCCCTGTATTTATTTCATAATCTGTCTCAGTCTCTTTCTTCGTCAATAATCTTGTACATGGCACTTCGCCATAATAATGGTCGGCGTGCGTTGTTCCAAATGGAGGGATCGGCCTCCCTGCCTGCGCCCATGATGTAGCATAGGATGAATGAGTATGTACTATTCCTCCCAATGATTTATAAGCGTTGTAGAGAAGCACGTGAGTGGGGGCATCAGTTGAGGGTTTATATTTTCCTTCCACAACCTTACCTTCATGATCAATTACAACCATATCATCCGGTTTCATGGAATGATAACTCACACCTGACGGTTTAATAACTATAAGTCTACTTTCTTTATCTATTCCGCTTACATTACCCCAGGTATGAATCACCAGCCCCTTTTCAACCAGGTCAAGATTGGCTCTGAATACGATGTTTTTTAATTTCTCAAGCATATTTTAAATCTTTAAAATCTCAAGTTCCCTTCTTCTATCGGCCTCTCCCTAAATCACTCTCCCGAGATAGAGGGACTTAAAACTATGATTATCTTCTTATTACGCCCATTCTCCACAGGGAGAAGGGGTTGGTGGATGATTTAAAATCTATCAGGTTACATCCAGATTGAAATAGAAACCATTCTGTTTTAACCTCTTATAGGTGTCCTCATCAAACTTATAATAATAAGCTCCCTTTTTTGAAGTCTCCCTCTCTTTCTCATCAAGTTTTTCAAGAATCCCCATAGACAAGATTTTTTTTCTGAAATTCCTTTTATCTACTTTCCTCTGGTAGATAGCTTCATAAAGATCCTGAAGCTGAACAAGTGTGAATTTCTCATGCAATAACTCAAAACCAACCGGCCTGATCTTTATCTGATTCTGAAGATCGGTGAGAGCACGTTTGACCATTAAAGGGTGATCAAAGATCAAATCGGGTAATCTGGATAATGAACGCCAGCTCACTCCATTTTGCTCAGCGAGTTCCTTATTGATGTCTCTGATGGCAATAAGAGCAAAATATGCAACGGAGATAACCCTGTCACCAGGATCCCTGTTAGTTTCTCCATAAGTATATAATTGCTTCATATAAACAGACTCCAGTCCGGTGAGTTTACGGAGAATTCTGCTTGCTGCGTCGTCGAGGCTTTCATTCGCTTCGACAAATCCACCTGCAAGTGACCATCTGCCTTTAGCAGGTTCAACAATACGCTTAAAAAGAAGAAGTTTTATCTCTTTTTCAAGTATATTGTAACCGAATATGATACAGTCAACTGCAACGTGATGTTTTGTACTGTTGGAATAAATAATCATCTTATTCAAAAAAGCATCCTTCTAATTTAAGAAAGTAATCAGTTTAGTAATTAAAATATGCCATCAGCGATATGATAATATATTTCATTCCACTTTAATTCATTTTTAAATGAAATAAGATCGCACTTCTCACCGATAAGAACATATTCGACTCCCATCATCCCGGCAAAATCTTCAAGGTATTCGGAATTAATTGAAGTACTGAATCCGGTATGATGAGCTCCACCGGCCATTATCCAGGCTGCAGCACCTCTTTTCAGATCGGGCAATGGCTTCCATAGCACACTTGCCACAGGAAGGTTTGGCATATCCGGACATTTAACCACCTCCACCTCATTAACTATCATTCTGAACCTGTTTCCAAGGTCAATGACAGAGACGTTTATAGCACTACCGGGAGCAGTCTTGAAAACAAGTCTGGCAGGATCCTCTTTCCCTCCGATCGAAAGCGGATGGATCTCAAGAGAAGGTTTAGAGAGAGCTATTGTAGGGCAAACCTCTAGCATATGGGCCCCAAGGACTCTCATGCCTTTCGGATCAAAATGATAGGTGTAGTCTTCCATAAATGAGGTTCCGCCTTTCAGCCCAATTGACATGACTTTCATAGAGCGTACAAGGGCAGCTGTTTTCCAGTCACCTTCAGCGCCAAAACCATAACCTTTGGCCATCAATCGTTGTACTGCCAATCCGGGTAATTGTTTAAGTCCGTGAAGATCTTCAAATGTTGTGGTAAAGGCTTTGAAATTACCGGCATTCAGGAATGCTTCCATACCAAGTTCTATCCTGGCAGCCTCTTTCAGTGTATCAGATGAGACAACAGTTTTAGTTAACTTGTATTCTGATCCATATTCAGCGACCAATTTTTTAATTGCTCCCGGAGAAACTTCGTTTACAGATTTTACAAGATCACCAATGCCAAATCCGTAAACCGAATAGCCCATTTTCATCTGAGCACTTACTTTGTTTCCTTCAGTAACAGCAACATCACGCATATTATCTCCAAACCTGGCAACCTTCATGTTTAGTGAATCATTGTATGCTGATGCTGCTCTTATCCAGACGGCAATACGATCTATAGCTTCAGGATCCTCGTAATGGCCAACAACCACTTTCCTGTTCAACCTCATCCTGGTACTTATAAATCCGAATTCACGGTCACCATGGGCCGACTGGTTCAGGTTCATGAAATTCATATCGATCGATTCCCAGGGGATATCCCTGTTAAGCTGAGTATGAAAATGAAGAAATGGTTTGTTAAGGATTGATAAGCCTCTTATCCACATTTTCGCGGGAGAAAATGTATGCATCCAGGTTATAAGGCCTATGCAGTTCTTTGAATTATTTGCCTCGGTGCAAAGTTCAGTGATAGAATCGGGTGTTGTCAGAACAGGTTTAAAAACCACCCTCTGTGATATTTTTGACGATTTATCAAGAGCTGTAGCTATTTTAACTGAGTCTGAGGCTACCTGTTTGAGAGTATCAGGACCATACAGATGCTGACTGCCGGTTACAAACCAGATTTCATTTGTTTTAGTTTTTTCCATAATATTTATTTTTTTGACCTACCAGAAATATATATAAAACACAACACAAACAGCCACAACTACAACAGAAGTAAGAATATCCCAGACATTCCAGCTATCGCGTGTTTCTTTAATCTGTTCCGGTGATTGTGAGAAATATGTAATTCCCTGCAACTGTTGTTCTCCTGCTTTTGGAGTAAACATACTGATGACCACCATCAATGCCATTGTAAAGAAGAACAGGAATATGCAGAAATGAATCCAATTGATTCTAAGAATGGTAAAAATTCCTGTATGCAGCGCCGGATCAGTAATCATTTTATGAGTTATGGCATCGAAGCTGGTGCCTGGATCAAAAACCATCAGACAAAGTCTAAAAAGGCCGATTAATGCACCAATCAACAAACCCCACTCACCTGCTTTAGGCGTTATTTTACGGTTAAAGACACCGAGTAGGAATACAGCCGCAATTGCCGGTGCAATCAGCGATTGAACATTCTGCAGATACTCATAGAGAACTGATCCCAGGTTTTTCATGATAGGTATCCATACTAAGCCCAGCACAACAACTGTAACTGTTGCAATACGCCCGATCACAACCAGGTGATGTTCGCTCGCATCAGGACGGTGGTTTTTATAGAAGTCAATTGTAAATAATGTTGCAGATGAATTAAAATGTGCAGCCAGAGAAGTCATGAGAGCAGCTATAAAACCAACAACAACTATGCCTTTGACGCCTACCGGCAATAATTTACTGACCAGGCTACCATAGGCTTCATTATTATCTGTGAAGATTAGAACTCCTTTAGCTCTCAGAGCAGCAGCTACAATACCGGGGATCAAGAATATGAATACAGGGAGAATCTTAAGAAAGCCTGCAAATATAGATCCTTTGCGGGCATTATTCAGATCTTTTGCAGCAAGTGCCCTCTGGACAATATGCTGATCGGTACACCAGTACCAGAAACCTATAATGGCAGCGCCAAAGATCACACTTATTCCGGGAAACTTATCATACCATATATCACCGGGGTGATGAACAAGATGCATGTTTGTCATGCCATTCCCGCTTGCATATTTTACAACTTCATGCCAGCCATTTATAATACCGCCATCACCGACTTTCAGAAGAGCTAAGATAAGAATTGTGAAAGCGCCTATGATGAGAATTGGCGCCTGTATAACTGAAATTGTCATTATACCTTTCATCCCGCCAAAGACAGTAAATATACCGGTCAAAAGCACAAGACCGATAGCTCCGTACCAAAAATCTATTCCGATTACCGACTGAAGGAAAATTCCACCGGTAAATGCTGTAACGGAAACCTTTGTCAATACATAACTTACAAGCGTAATAATTGAAAGTGTAGAACTGGTGTTTTTGTTAAATCGTTTTGACAGAAACTCAGGCATCGTAAATACCTTGCTATGTGCATAAAAAGGCACGAATACCCACCCCAGAACCAGAATCATCCATCCCTGCATTTCCCAATGAGCCATTGCCATTCCGCTCTCTGCACCCGCCCCGGAAAGGCCGACAAGATGTTCTGAACCAATGTTCGCTGCAAAAATTGCTGCACCTACTGCGAGCCATGTTTCACTTCGACCCGACAGAAAATAATCGCTTGTATTGTCTTTTTTATGCTTAATTACCCAGAATACAATTCCAACAAGGCATGAAAAAAATACGATCAGGACGATCCAGTCTAATGTTGCCATAATAACTTCTTTTTATTACTATTAATAAATTGGCTTTATGAAGAGTCTAGATAATCATTGGTTCAGGAGAAGTGATCAAATTCAAGGTGAACTTTTTTCAGATTATGATTTGTTTTCAACAAATTTATAAAAAATAATTTAAATGTAAGGATTACACTTAAATAAATCTGGTAACACCCTAAAGTAATCAGTTTCGCTAATAAAACCCCTCTGTCAGCTGCGCTGACATCTCCCCTAAAGTCATTCTGCATAGGAATATTATGACAAAAAAAGGCCTTACTTCCATTCCTCGAGCGAAGATTGTATAAAATCAATTATTCTTTGATTTTCCTCTTTCCCGTTACCGGTAATTTTCATTGGTTCGCCAAATTTTATATGAATGATTTTATGATGGTCCAAAGGTCCAAGTTCCTTTATCAGCTTTCCATTTCCCCAGAAATCAGTTTTTAGTGCTATCGGCACAACATCGACACCTGCTTTTTTTGCCAGTTTTATTCCAAGTGAATTGAACTCTTCGGGTTTGAATTCAACACTTCTTGTGCTCTGCGGAAAAATGACTATTGAAATCCCATTATTTAACAAATCAACACCGCCAATCATAACGGCTTCAAGATCTTTCCGGGGATCGGTTCTTCCAACCACAATAGGATTTCTTGACCTCATAACATCACCGAAAAGCGGATGTTTGACCAGGCTCTCCTTGACAACAAATGTCAGTTCCTTGTGTGGGCCTATAATTGAAGGTAAGATCATGGTTTCAAGAGTGCTCATGTGATTGCTGATGAAAAGCACTGAACCCGGTGATCGTGTTATATTTTCCATGCCTGTGATATGAAATATTCCGCCGGCTTTTTCAATGAACCTGAAAATCTCAAATGAAGAATCAGTCCAGGCTTTTGTATCATAGAGTTTCCTTATAGCTTCTTTTCTTGTGCGGAGAACTATTGAGGCATATTTATATGTAAAGTATAAACTGCTGTCAAGACGAAATTTTTCGATGATTGAGAAACTCTCTTTTTCAGGAGTATGATACGTATTTGAATTAAAATAGCCCTTCTGCATAGAAATCATATAATAATGGCAAAGTTAATTCTCATTTCCAATTTTAAAAGGCATACTATTCATATCAAGTTCCTATTAATCTGGTCATCCTTATCAGTCTCACTTATTAAAAAAAGGAAGAATAAGCAAAGCTAAAGACAGGGCAATCAGTATTACAATTGCTATCCATGCAATAATATTTGGCAGGGTTTTATTAATATGCACACCCATGATTTTCTTGTTATTGACGAGAAAAATCATACAAATCAGTACTACAGGAAGAAGGATTCCATTTAAAACCTGCGACCATAGAGAAATTTTAATCAAAGGAGCATTAGGAATAAGGATTATAATTGTTGCAATTACAAGTATCCCGGTATATAAGCTATAAAACTCTTTTGCTTCATCCCATTTTTTATCAATTCCTGCTTCAAACCCGAATGCTTCACAAACATAAAAAGCTGTCGCCAGAGGAAGAATTGTAGCCGAAAAGATTGAAGCAATAAAAAGGCCAAAGGCAAATACCTGAGAAGCAAGATGGCCTGCAAGAGGTTTAAGAGCTAATGCAGCATCCTTTGCTTCAACGATCTGAACGCCGTTCACATGAAGGGTTGATGCACAGGCAACAATAATAAAAAATGCAACAACGACGGTTGCAACACATCCTACCACTATATCTATCAAGGTGTAGGAATAATTTTTCATCTTAAGCCTTTTTTCAATAACCGACGACTGCATATAGAATTGCATCCATGGAGCGATGGTAGTTCCAATTATACCAATCACCATGGCAAGACCCTGAGTGCTGACATCGAACCTGGGATGAATAATTGATGAACCTATTTCACTCCAGTGTGGTTTACCCATCATAGCAGAGATTACGTAAGTCAGGAGCGAAACACTAAAGACCAAAAATATGCGTTCGGCAATTTTATAGTTACCTTTTACAACGAGAATCCAAACCATAAATGCAGCGACTGGAACAGAAATATATTTACTAACGCCAAACAATTCCATACTCCCTGCTACTCCGGCAAATTCAGTGGTTGTGTTCCCCAAATCAGCGAAAAGAAGTCCAATGAAAATAAAAAAAGTCACTTTCACGCCTGCATTTTCACGGATCAGATCAGCGAGCCCTTTCCCCGTTACAATCCCCATCCGTGCATTCATCTCCTGAATGATCAGCAACACAACGAAAGAGGGTATAAGAGTCCAGATAAGACCATAACCATACATTGCTCCGGCAACTGAGTAAGTTGTGATCCCTCCGGCATCATTATCGACACTACCCGTAATAATCCCCGGACCAAGAATAGCAAAAAAGATTGCAAGCTGCTTGAGTAGTTTTTTTACTTTGAACTTTGACTCTTGCATAACCCTGACGTTTATCTTTTATTAGTCCTGCGTTTACGGGTAAGGTCTTCAATCACATCGTCAATGACAACCATCCCCTGTAACTGGTTATTCTGATCAACGACCGGAACAGCCAGCAGGTTGTACTTGGAAACTAACTCAGCGATTGCACCTACTTTCTGATCGTCCAGAAGATGGACAGGTTCTGACTTCATTATATTACTGACACTTACATTAGGTTCTGAAACAACAAGATCTCGAAGGTTAAATGATCCGATTAATTCATCATTTGCCTCTATCACGAACATATTGTAAAGTTCTGCAGACTCGGGTTTTTTGGATCTTAGTTCAACAAGGACTTCCGCTACAGTCATAGTTGCGCTGAAGGAAAGTAAATCAGTTGTCATAATACTTCCAACAAGATCATCGTCATATTCAAGAAGTTCCCTGACCTCTTGTGAGGATTCCATATCCATCTCCTTTAATAACATCTCAGCCTTATCATCTTCGAGTTCGTCGAGAATATCAGCGACCTCATCGGCAGGCATCTTTTCAAGAACATCTGCGGCTTTGTTTACAGGAAGATTTTCAAGAATATGTATCTGGGCGCTGGTTTCGAGTTCCTCAAGTACATCGGCAGCTTTTTCTTCATCAAGTGAAGCAAATACTGACATACTCGATTTTTTACCTAGATCTTCAAGTATATCAGCGATATCCGAAGGGTGAAGAGTATGAAGCTTTGCATAACTCTTTGAAAGTCTTATATTAAGATTCGAATGGTCAATTGCCTGGACATCATCCCAAAGGATAAATTTAGCAGGAATGTTTATTTTAAAAACAGAAAGTAATTTCTTTATAGGTAATGCAATTCCAATTCTACGCAAGAGTCCTTCAATTCCGATATCAACAGCAATGGCGAATGTTCCGACTGGCAGGGTTGCCAGTCTTACGTCGTTAACCCTTACAAGCTTGCGACCATTCATATCCACTATTTGCTTGTCAAGAATATTTTCAACCAGCAAAAGTCCATTATTAACCTCTTCTGTTCCAAGCTCAATCAGATCGGTGCAGGTTACATTAAGCACTTCTCTTGCTTTGGTAACGATAAAACTTTTAAATGAATAAAACCTGATTTCCTTATTTATCCTGAGCCTGACCCCGGTTACTAGTTGCTGATTCGGATCACTGTTTCCCGAAGGCATTGCGTTAACAAGTAAATCTTTGATTATTCCAATTGCGTCACCATCGGCGCCAAATGCTTCTTTACCGATTATTCCGCTTAAATAAAACGTTGTAAGTGATGTCATAGTCACCTCCTTGCTATTACTGATAAAGAAGGTCGTGACCAATGGTACCGATTATCCTTCTAGATCAGAATTAAGATTAATATATTCGCCGGGTCGTCGTCCATTAAATTCATAAAATTTATTTCGCGAACAAAAGTAAATTTCATATCCTAACTTTCCAAATAATCTGATACTAAATTGTCAACTTCTGAATTATAAAGTTTGGAGTGCCTAAAGTTGAAAAGTCTAAGGGTTGATAGAGCAGAAAAAATCATAGTTAAAATATTTCATTCAGGCACACTATTCACTTCTGGTCCTTAAGGCATTTTAGGGCTTTCAGGCACTTTTCTTATAATTATTGGTATATGTGCTTAATTTATCTTTATCTTGCCTAAAAGAAGAGTATTTCTCTGTTTTATTCTTTTTTTACTAAATTTGGACTCGATTATAACATCATTTAAACTATATAGTGAGAATTTTAAAAGAGAAACTTTCAGGTTATGATGCCCCGCAGAAAGCAATGCAGGCTGGCATCTACCCCTACTTCAGGGCAATAGAATCGGAACAGGATACTGTAGTAATCATTAACGGCAAAAAGGTACTGATGTTCGGTTCGAATAGCTACCTTGGACTCACAAATCATCCAAAAGTTAAAGCCGCTGCAAAAGCTGCAATTGACAAGTATGGTACCGGTTGCGCCGGCTCAAGATTCCTGAACGGGACACTTGATATTCATATTGAACTGGAAAACAAGTTAGCGCGGATGGTAAATAAAGATGCTGCATTGTGTTACAGCACAGGCTTCCAGGTAAATCTTGGTGTTGTATCATTATTGGCAGGACGTCATGATTATCTCATACTCGACGAACTCGACCATGCTTCAATAATTGAAGGGAGCAGACTTTCTTTTTCTAAAGTACTTAAGTTCGCCCATAATGATATGGATGCTCTTAGAAATAAATTAAAACTATGCCACAAAGACCGGATAAAACTTATTGTTGTTGATGGTGTTTTTTCGATGGAAGGCGATATAATTAATTTGCCTGAGGTAGTAAAACTTGCAGACCATTATGGCGCATCCATTATGGTCGATGACGCTCATGCACTTGGAGTAATCGGGAAAAACGGATCGGGTACTGCTTCGCATTTCGGTCTGACTGATAAAGTTGATCTCATAATGGGTACTTTCTCAAAATCATTTGCATCACTTGGAGGATTTATTGCTTCAGATAAGGAGGTCATAAATTACATTAAACATAATTCAAGGTCGCTGATCTTCAGTGCCAGCATGACCCCCGCATCTGCTGCTGCTGTACTTGCCTCAATAGAAATTATGGAAAATGAACCTGAAAGGATCAAGCATTTGTGGGACATGACCGCTTTAGCTCTTAATGGTTTTAAATCAGCTGGTTTCGACACGGGGAAATCTGAAACGCCGATCATTCCTCTTTTTATCAGGGATGATATCAAAGCTTTGCAGCTTACACAGAATTTACTTGCTGATGGTATTTTTGTGAATCCCGTGGTATCGCCGGGGGTACCAAAAGAGGATAGCCTGATCAGATATTCTCTTATGGCAACACACACAAAAGAACAGGTGGAAATTTCTATTGAAAAGATTACCAAGGCGGCAAAATCGATGGGTATTCTGAGATAGGATAGTTTTGAAAATCATTTTAAATTTACTTAAAAAAATAAAAACCCGTCATTACCCTTCGGGTATGACACTCCAACTTCAAAAAATAAAAGGAAAGTTCTGATATACAATATTATAACTTCCCCGTTCACAATGAAGAGAGGTACCCTGACCGTATTGTCACGGAGAGGTGACGGGAAAATGAATTAATCTCAAGTAATTATCGTTAAATGAAAAAAATCATCCTCATAACAGGAATCTCTTCAGGTTTTGGTAAGCAAACAGCTCAACTTCTGGCAGCACAAGGACATACTGTTTATGGAACAGTAAGAAGAGAAATGGAAATCAGTTCCTCAATAACCGGATTAAAACTCGACCTCACAAACAGTGATTCTATACGGCAGGCCGTGAAAACTATCCTGCAAAAAGAGGGAAGAATTGATGTCCTTATAAATAATGCAGGTATGCATACCGGGGGACCAATAGAAACATCACCTCTGGAAAATATAAAACTTCAGATGGATACCAATTTCCTGGGGATGGTAAATCTTACAAGAGAAGTATTACCCGTAATGAGGAAACAGGGCGGAGGTACAATTATCAGCTTCAGTTCAATTGGAGGACTAATGGGTTTGCCGTTCCAGGCATTCTATTCTGCTGGCAAATTTGCCATAGAAGGTTTCTGTGAAGCGCTCAGAATGGAGGTAAAACAGTTTAATATAAAAATTGTACTTATTAACCCGGGTGATTTTCATACCAGCAACTCTGCCAACCGGAGGAATTTCCTGGCACCAACCGATACCAATGATCCTTATCATGAACAATATCTAAAAACCCTGGCTATAATTGAAAAAGATGAAGGCAATGGATGGGAACCAATAGTTCTTGCCAGGAAGCTTGTCAGGATCGTGGAATGCAAAAATCCGCATCAGAGATATATTATTTCATCATTTGAGCAAAAACTGGCAGTCGCACTTAAATATATTTTGCCGGGGAAACTGTTTCGAATGATCCTGGAAGACCACTATAAGATCAAATAGAGTTGAGGTCTTGAGGTCTTAAGTCTTCTACTTTTATCTTTTTACTTTTGTCTTTTGTCTTCCTTTCGCCAGTAGCCAGTAGACTTAAGCTTTTAGTAAGATTTATAGTCAGCATTCATCACATTAAGTGTCTGTGGTATCCAAACCCTGTATCGTGAATCTTCTCCCCATGTATTCCCTGCAGATGCAAAGTCACAAAAATTAATCTGTAATGGGTTACGAAAATCACCTTCGAGATCAGTACCCAGCACCAGTGGAGCCGTAAAAGACATCCAGATATTTGCAGGTTTTTTCATTGATGGGATCAGGTCAACTTTCCCGTTCTCTTCTTTGACAACTGCTGATTCGTAAACAAAACCATCGCCAAACCTGGTATCGCGGGCTAAAACGATTGGGCCTCTTATTATTGCCTGATAACCATTCAGTGTTACCAATCTTCCGGTAAGATCCATCGTCATAAGAACCTTATCAGCCTTGTTCCAGATACGCGTGATTTTTTTATAGGTGCCTGCAGTAATTCCTGTCACAACCGTCCCATTTATTGTCATAACTGTATTAACACTCCATTCCGGGATACGAAAAGCAATCGTAAAACTTTCAGATTTTTCGGGGTTGATGTTTATCTCAATACGATCTGTGACAGGATACTCAGAAATCTGATCAATTGAAATATTATTCTTCTGGTTTACAGAAATTACTGATTTATTCTGCCCGTACAAATTAATAAAAACCTCATTCTGTGCTCCCATTACTGCAAAGCGAGTCAGCATCATAAATGCCCTGGGACCATTGGCGTTACAACAATTAATGTGCATGCCGCATTGCTCTTCACCGGCGTGTCTTATGCCTCCTAATGGACTATACTTGGCAATCTGTGAACCATCACCCTTCACAGAAGCCATAAGAGCATTATATGTTGATTTTTCAATCTGATCAGCATACATCGGGTTTTCTGTTAACCTTAAAAGATTAAAACATAATTTCATCCAGGTCATGGTAACACAGGTCTCCATAGTATGATAGGTAGGTTCTGTCTGGTACCTGGCACCATGGTAAAAACATTCAAAAGCTGTTCCTGAACCTGCAATGTTTATTTCACTTTCAATGATATTCTTAACAGCCATCTCCACTGCTTTCAGATACGTTGGTTCCCCGGTAATGCGGTATAATTCAAGAAGTCCCTCATAACACGACATCATCTCATAGGCTTTTTGTCCATTTTCATACGACCACCATACTAATGGCTGCGGAAATCTTTCCGAGACCGGAATTCCTGCCAGGGCTCTGCTGATGAGTTTTGGACCATCAGGTGTCTCCCATTGATCAACTATATACTTTGCAAAATCGAGATACCTTTTATTTCCTGTCCTTCGATATAGATAGACCATGGGTTCAAGAACAGAGCAGCTTGGCATTCCACGATAATTGCCTGTTTTGACAATATTAACTTTCCCCGGTCCGACCTGGCTGAGCAGATTGTCGGCCAACCTGCATGAACCCTTCAAAGCCGCTTTGTCTCCTGTCAGATCATAGTAAGCAAGCAAACCAAGTAAAGTATATTTTCTGCCCCATATATCCCATTGCTGAAGTTGGGCACTGTCGGAGTAATTACCTATATAACCTGACGGCATCTGTGTGGCAAGTAAATCATTTACTGCCTTTTGTATGATTGAAAACATTTCAGGATCGCGGTTGTACTCATAAGATGCAATTGCAGATTGAATCCATTTTCCCCAGAATTCGGTCTGCCATAAATGACTCTCATTCTTGTGCCGGAATGGTTCAACCAGTTGATCAACATCCTGGCTTTTAATCCGTTTTTCTATTACCAGATTAATTTTATCTCCCAGATAACCTTCAATTTTAGTGGAATTGGAAGAGTAAGAAAATATCTTATCCAAAACAGTATTTACCGACTCCGATTTTGTTTCAGGTCTCTGTCCTGTAAGCAAAAATGTTGTACCCACGAATAAAGATGTAAAGATTAACTTTTTCATTTTTTTATTTTAAATTTTTTCTAATGTGAAACAGGTTCTTTGTCTAAGCAATAAGCTGTCTAAAAAGATATTTACTGCTTCATTTTATTGTTGCGTTTTACCTTTTATCACAAAGGTACACAAAGGTTATTACCAAGGCTCACAAAGGATTTGTTAACAGCGCCTAGTTAACGATTCTTTTTACAGGGATAATAATACTGAAATATCAAGAAATTTTCTTGTGTTTTGTCACTGCAATTTATAAACAAATTATTGATAAATTTCGGCTCTTACAATTTGTAATTTGAAATATATGAATGAATTCGATAATAAAGCAAAAGTAAAAAACCTAAAATCGTTAAATTCAATCTAGATACTGATGAGTATAAAGACGGAAAGTTCGATCTGATCTTCACATAGATGGTTTTGCATCATGTAAATGATATTGAAAAGATTATCAACAAGTTTCATAAACTTATAAATCCAAACCGTCACATGGTTATTGCAGATCTGTTTGAGAAGAATGGATCATTTCACGGCGAAGGATTTTCCGGGCACAGTGGATTCAATATTGACTCCTTATAAGATATTCTGAGGAAAAACCGATTTTCGGATATATATCATAAAACCTGCTTTGTTATTGACTGGAAAATATCTGAAACTGAGTCAAAACAGTTTGAAGTGTTTATAGTAGCAGCAAAAAGAGATTAAAACAATTCCTTAAATCATTTGTTAAAGATGTGCACTATATAATCTGATAAATTTAAGATGATGGAAATTACATTCGATGGAGGTAAAGTTGTAACTGCTCATTCTCACGGACATATAATAAAAACCGATCAACCTGTGCATAGCGGCGGTCAAAACTCAGCTCCTTCCCCTTATGAACTATTCCTGGCTTCGATTGGAACCTGTGCCGGAATCTATGTAAAATCGTTTTGTGACAATCGGAATATCCCTACAGATAACATTAAAATTATACAAACTGCTGAGTTCGACGAGGGAACCGGGTTGCCAGTCAACATCAAACTTGATATTAAATTACCTTCAGACTTTCCCGATAAATATAAAGAGGCAGTGATCTCAGTGGCAGAATTATGTAAGGTCAAAAAAACTATGGCCTCTCCGCCGGTTTTTGAAGTTATTGCCTCAGAACTATAATTAATATAAAAATTTAACCTTAAAGATTTTGATTTGCCACCAACCTCCCTGAAGGGGGGCTAATATTGTGCATACAAGTGTAAATATCTTGAAGCACTGAATTAGTCCCCTTTTAGAGAGAAGTCCCGCTTCAGCAGCACAGGGGCTCACCTTCTTCGCGGTTATTTCTTATATTCTTCTCAAGCCAGATACATATTAATGAGCTGTTCGTAAAGCTCCTGTTTACCGCTTCTGGACTCAGGTTCTCCCAGCTCAGATGCAATATCTCTCAGCTTGGCCAGAGTCAGTTTACCTTTCTCAAAATCTTTCCCGGCTCCCTTATCAAACGATTCATATCTTTTCTTTCTCATCTTAAGATAGTCGCTCTCTTTCAGGAGTTTATCAGCAATGATGAGCGCCCTTGCAAAATTATCCATCCCACTTACATGGGCGATGAAAAGATCTTCGAAATCAGTAGAATTTCGCCTTACTTTAGCATCGAAATTGATACCTCCGGTTGAAAATCCGCCAGCTTGCAGAATAACCATCATCGCTTCGGTGATCTCATATATATTTGTTGGGAACTCATCAGTATCCCAGCCGTTCTGGTAATCACCTTTATTGGCATCAATGCTTCCAAGAAGTCCTGCATCTGCCGCAACCTGAAGCTCATGCTGGAAAGTATGGCCGGCAAGAGTGGCATGGTTGACCTCAATATTAAGTTTGAAATCTTTATCAAGATCATGCTGACGCAGGAAACCGATTATTGTAGCTACATCAAAATCGTACTGATGTTTTGAAGGCTCCATTGGTTTAGGCTCAACAAGAAATGTTCCTTTGAAACCTATTTTCCTTCCATAATCGCGAGCCATAGAGAGCATCATACCCATATGTTCGAGCTCCCTTTTCATATTTGTATTGTGAAGGCTCATATAACCTTCCCTTCCTCCCCAGAATACATAGTTATCTCCACCTAAGGCAACAGTTGCGGCAATGGCATTCTTTAATTGTACCGCAGCATTAGCCACAACGGTAAAATCAGGATTGGTAGCAGCCCCATTCATATATCTCGGGTTCGAGAAAAGATTAGCAGTTCCCCAAAGCAGTTTGACTCCCGTCTGTTCCTGCAACTTTTTCATAACAGGAACAATCTTTTCGATACGTTTTTCGATTTCGAAAACAGAACCGTCTCCAACAATATCAGTATCATGAAAACAATAATAACTGGCTCCAATTTTGGTAAAGAACTCAAATGCAGCGTCGAGCCTTTGCTTTGTCTTATCATCACTACTGGCATCTTTCCAGGGATAGATCCTTGTAGCATTACCAAACGGATCTGAACCATCACCGCAGAATGAGTGCCAGTATGCAATCGCAAAACGAAGATGATCTTTCATCTGTTTGCCGCCTATTTCCTCTTCAGCATTATACCATCTGAATGCAAGCGGGTTTTTCGATTTTTTACCTTCGTATACAATCTTCCCTATACCGGGATATGCCTCTTTTTTTCCTTTGTAAATCATAATGAATATTTTTTATTTGATCTTTTCATAAATCCATTAAACGCAAAGTACGCAAAGTTTTACTCAAAGTTCGCAAAGCAGAATCAAATTTACAATGCCAGCAGGTGATTTTTCCACCTAGAATATGCCTCTTCATAATCAGCAGATAGTGACTTATCCGGTTCTGTAACTCCAACGGCTATAAGACCATTAAACGCCTCTTTTTCCGACTTGTAATAACCGCATCCGATACCTGCACCTCTTGCAGCGCCTATTGATCCATCCGTGTTATAAAGATGAATTACTGTTCCGGTAATACCTGATAAAGCCTCCCGGAAAACCTTGCTAAGGAACATATTGACTTCCCCCGCTCGGATCACCTGAGGATCTATTCCGACCTCCTTCATAATATCCAGCCCGTATCTGAATGAAAATGCAATTCCTTCTTGTGCAGCCCTGAACACATGGGCATTTGTATGAATATTAAAGTTTAATCCTGCAATCCTTGCCCCTGTCTCTTTATTACCAAGCATTCTTTCAGCCCCGTTTCCATATGGAAGTATACTTAGTCCATCCGATCCCCGGGCAACTTTTTCAGCCATATGGTTCATATCGTTATAAGAAAGATTGCAACTGACATTTCGTTTCAACCACGAATTGAGTATCCCTGTCCCGTTAATGCACAAGAGCACACCCAGCCGGGTTTGGGAATTATTATGGTTTACATGTAAAAAGGTATTAACCCTTGAAAGCGTATCAAATTTTTTCTTATCCGTAACCCCATAAATAACACCGGATGTACCTGCTGTTGCAGCAACTTCACCAGTGTTAAGAACGTTCAGTGAAAGAGCATTATTTGGCTGGTCCCCTGCTCTGTACGAAACAGGTATACCTTCCGGCAATCCTAATTCCTGCGAGGTGGATTTAAGTAGTTGTCCGCTTACTGAGAAAGATGATGCTGCTTCTGGCAAGATATCCTGATTGAAACCAAAATATCTCATCAATTCATCCGAGACTTTGTTCATGGAAAAATCCCAGAAAATACCCTCTGAAAGTCCTGTAAATGATGTATTTATTTCTCCGGTGAGTCTTAATGCAATGTAATCACCTGGTAACATAACTTTCTGTATCCTTGAATAAAGTTCCGGTTCAAATTCTTTAACCCATGCAAGTTTTGAAGCAGTAAAATTACCAGGAGAATTAAGAAGATGAGAAAGGCACCAATCCTTCCCAAGTGTTTTGAATGCTTTTTCACCATATCCGACTGCCCTGCTATCGCACCAGATTATAGAGTTCCGAAGTACTTTACTATTTTTATCAACTGCTACAAGTCCGTGCATCTGATAAGAAATACCTATCGCGCCAATTTTATCTTTCTTTCCCCCAAGCTTTTGAGCGCATTCATTGATCGCAGCTTTCAGGTTTAACCACCATATCTCAGTGTCCTGCTCCGCCCATCCCGGTTTAAGTGCAATGATTTTCATTTCATCGGTAGGGGAATAAGCCGTTGCAAGGCATTTGCCTGACTCGCCATCGATTACCGAAGCCTTAACCGAAGAGCTACCTAAATCAATTCCCAGTAATAACATATTCTAAGAGTTATTTTAAGTTGTTTTTTTTCGTACTTTTCTAAAGTTACAATCTTTCATATCGCATAAACCACATGTATAAGGATTATGCCTGACTTTCGTTCCGATGCCGATTATACCACTTATTGATTTCACGGGATCCATAAGTGCAGAAGGAGTTAATTTAATCCCACAGTAGTTTTCAGGAATAAGATGAAATAATTTATGTTGTTCTGCTACATCCCAGCCACAATATCCCGGGCTATACCGGTTAGTAATTTTTTTTCCTGAATCAAGAATAGTTTTTTCAAGGTCCGCCTGCATAATATCTGCCGCTGCCTCAACTATTTCGCTGCCAACCACATCATAGATATAACCCTTTAAAAAATCTCGTTCCTGCATCGCCTTTCTACTACGGGTTCCTATCTCCTCCCCGGCAGTACAAAGGAAAATCGCCACTGAATCCGATTTTTTTATCTGCCCAAAAACAATCTTCTTTATCTGGAATTTTGTTTTATTAATTTCCAACGATTTTGTGTCAATATCAAACTGGACATCATTAAACACTGTAAATTGAGCTTTTATATTGCTAATCTCCTGAGATTCTGTCAGTATCTCTTCGATCAGACCTGTGACAAATGCACGGTCGTCCCCATCTTTATACCCTAAAACAGTTTCAACCTGGGAAGAAGTCAGTTTCAGATCTTTAAAATCAAATTGGTATGTTTTATTATCCATAAAAAGATTTTGACCTCTGTTATGATATTCTTTAACCTCTACGTGGTAATAGATATTGATTTTTTATTTTTTCTATAACACTTAAAACGCTACATGCTATTTATTTGATAATTTGTTAGTATTCTGTCACATTAACTTTTTGTCCTTTCACCGAAGGTGATAAGGCATTGTAGATTAGTGCATTAATAGAATTCCATTCCTCGCAGAGGATAAATATATTTATCATTTACAAAGTCCCGACTCTGTTACAATCCTCTGAACTATTGATTCCCAGCTTAATGTCATGATATGAATACCATTTATTCCCTGTTTCTTTTTAACAGAATCAATCACTTCGAGGGCGATCTGGACTCCCTCTTCCGGAGCTGATTCTCCTGCTTTCTCCATCCTCTTCATAATCTTTTCAGGCATGCTGACACCCGGAATATTCGTATGAAGATACTGAGCAATTTTAAAACTTTTAAGAGGTGCAACACCAATCAGTATAAATACTTTATTCAGAATATTCCTCTTATCAAGTTGTTCAAGCCAAAAGTCAAGCTTTTCCGGTTCAAAAATCAGGTTAGTCTGAAAGAACTGCGCTCCCGCATTGATTTTTTTATGATCTTTAATTGCCTGTAAAACCGGATCTGATGCGAAAGGTGAAGTTGCAGCGCCAATAAACACTTTAGGAGGGTTTTTGAATGTTCTCCCGTCCAGATAGGCACCATCATCTCTCATTTTACGAATGATCCAAAGCATTTGTACAGAATCAATATCTAGCAAATTCATATTACTTGTCGGAGATGGTCCAATTACGGAATTATCGCCTGTAATACAGAGAATATTCTTAATTCCAATAGCATTCGCTCCGATAATAGTCGATTGCAGTCCTGTCCTTGTAGTGTCGCGGG
The DNA here is from genome assembly GCA_003141415.1 of Bacteroidales bacterium. GTDB lineage: Bacteria > Bacteroidota > Bacteroidia > Bacteroidales > VadinHA17 > LD21. Next base: position 3,095 of record PLLX01000212.1, on the reverse strand, counting down.
CAGCAACCTGAAATACCGGTTCGGATCCCTGATCTATGGCCACCTTACAACATGCAATGCTTGACATCTTTGGGCGGGCAGAAGAAGAATCTGTAAAATTGATTGCAGTTACATAAGGCTTGACTGACCCTATGTCTCTGATGAGTTTGTCTGTTCCTGCACCAAGTGGCGGTGTCACTTCTGTGGCCACTACAAATTTACCTTCACGAAATCGTCTTTCAAGGTCAGAGACTGGTTCTCCGGAAGGCGCTGCATGATATTCAGAATCACCATGCCACCATTCAGGCTGCCGGATTGTTTTAAAAACACTATCCCAAACCTCGGTCCTTTTTACAGTATCCCCTGATAGAATTCCACCAATAAACTTTCCTGTTCCAACCTTTCTGACCTGCCGGACTACATCGCCCCATGTTTCAGTTCCAACTTTATTCCAATCGAGTGGAGGAAGTACCTCAAGAAGTGTATCTTCTCGTCCGGTTTTGAGTGCTCTTTTATAAATAGCGTACCAGATACACTTACGTGTCTCGTCAACATAACAATTTTTTTCAGGATTTATTCCTCCGCAAGGACCATTTCTCAAACCCTTGGGGCATTCCATCGGGCATATTAATGCGGTTTCCTGCAGAAGACAGTTACCACACATCCGACAACCAAACAGAGGTCCTTTTACACAAATCTCAACCTTTGCAAGAAGTCGTTTGCCGAAAGATTCTTTTTTAAACGGGAAAAAAGCTGGCTGCCATCGTCGGGCAGGTTTAATACCTGACATATTTTGATTTTGAACTAAATATAAAAAAAATCATTGAGTTACATCCTGCTCTGGAAATACTCCACAAACCTTACGGCAAAATCATCTCTTCCCAAAACCAGGTCAGAAGCCCTGACTGCAGCTGTTATTTTTTCAGGATTAGCAATCGGACATGTCAGCCCATTATTAATCGCCAGAGATATAAATACCGAGTTAAGATCTTCCCGTCCTGGCAAACCGAACGAGATATTGCTTGCACCCATGGTTATATTAATTCCAAGTTTCTGATGGACAAGCCTGATAGTTTCAAGGGTTACCATACAGGCTTTTGAGTCAGTGCTGACAGCCATTGCCAATGGATCTATAATGACGTCCTCCTCTCTGATTCCAACTCTGACAGCCCTCTCAAGAATCTTTTCAGCAATGCCTAATCTTTTTTCAGGATTATGAGTTATACCGTCATCATCCATTGTCAGACCTATTATTGCAGCTTCATATTCCTTTGCAAGATGGAGGAGTGCTTTTAATGACTTCTCTTCACCATTGACAGAATTGATAAGGCATTTGCCACCTGCTACTTTCAATGCTGCTTCAATCGCTCTGGGATTTGGAGAATCGAGGCAAAGTGGAATATCATAACTTTCTCTGATCGCCAGTACTGTCTCGGGCAGAAGCGTAACATCATCAACTCCCGGGATACCTACATTTACATCAAGAACATCAGCTCCGGCGTTGATCTGACTTTGGGCCAGTTCCAGCACATATTCAAAATTCCCTTCCCGTAAAGTGGATACAAGTTTCTTTCTCCTTGTGGGATTTATACACTCGCCTATAATAATAACAGGACCATTAGTATCAATTGTTACATCATTGGCTTTTCCCCGAAGTATTGTCTTCATAATAAAACTGTTCTTCTGCTAACAGACAAGTTGTTTAAGATAATTGACTGCTCCCTGTGGATCGGGAGAATAAAAATCCGCGCCGATTTTTTCACAGTATTCCTTAGTTACCGGAGCGCCTCCGACAAGTATTTTCGAGGTGGAATATTTTTCCTTTATAGTTGTCACTATTTTTTTCATATTTTCCATTGTCGTTGTAAGCAAAGCCGACAGGCCCACAATCGCACCGGGATTTTCATCAAGGGCTTTCAGAAATTTATCTGCTCCTACATCTACACCGAGGTCGATCACTTCCCATCCCCCACCTTCGATCATCATTGCAACAAGATTTTTTCCAATGTCATGCAGGTCACCTGAAACTGTTCCTATAATAACCTTCCCTTTCCTTTTTGTTTCGCCCGACTGAAAAAATGGTTTCAGATGAGCCATAGCGCTGTTCATTGCTTTTGCTGCCATCAACATCTGCGGAACATAAATTTCTTTTCTACTGAACTTATTACCAATGTTTGCCATAGCCGGAATGAGTGCATTTTCAAGGATTTCATCAGGTTTTACTCCCTCTTCGAGAGCCCGCTTTGCCAATTCATCGGCACCATCCTGATCTTTCATATTTGGAGGATATGGAGATGTTTTGTTAATCTTTCCAAATTCAACGCAGTGGGCTAACTTATTGAGTATTTCATTCATGGTTTTGCTTTTTAAAATTCAGAATCAGCTTTTTAATGATAGCGGAATAGTGATACCATTCTAATTCGGCACCAAAATAATTCAATATTTTATGTTTGCCTCCAAAATTAGATAATTATTTATGTACCGCACCTGATTGCAGACTTAATTTATTCCGGCTGGAAAAGCCAATTTTTAATGAACCGGTTCTGACCTTCCCTTTTTTGATCCTTAAGTTTATATTATGTTGTACACACTCCTATTCAGGCAGAAGGCAAGGATTGGCTCACAGCTCTTTTGCTCTGCTTCTTCCCTGGTGTGTTTGGAGTTCACAGATTTTATACCCCTGGAATGGCTGAAGAATCAACATTCAATTTGTCTTTTCAAAAACATTACAGGTCACGAATGCTATGGCTGTGGCATGACATGGGCTTTTTTATCGGCAATGCACTTTCATTTTGCAGATGCGATTCACTATAATAAATTATTTCTGATTGTTTTACCGCTGCTGATCTATATCTGGGCAAAGAAATTAGTAAATTTAGGGCCTGGGAAAATATTAACTTTAAACCAATCTTGGAAATGAAATCACTATTTATCCTTATGCTCAGTAGTTTATTAAGTATCGCCTCAGCTCAGAATTCTCCGGTAGGAATATTCCAGGCTAATTCCGATATAGGAAATCCTAAAAAAGCAGGTTCATCAGATTATGATAAAGCTGATCAGAGTTACTCATTAAAAGGCGGCGGATATAACATCTGGTTTGAAAGAGATGAATTTCA
>PLLX01000200.1 GCA_003141415.1 Bacteroidales bacterium | reverse complement strand
CAATTATTATATTTGCCTGCTCTCTTTTGTTTGGAGCGCCTCTCCCCAACCCCTCCCCCAGGAGGGAAGAGCTATAGTATATGTAATTTGGTTACCCCTTCTCTCTTGGGATACCCTTTATACACATCTCTGGGGGTTGGTAGTAGACTTTGAGCTCTTTATTAAGAAAAGATCTTTTCTAATGAGCATTATCATACCCTATGGAGATTCCTCGNNATGACATGGCAATTAGGTGGTTACTAGGGTGAAGAAGTGGCGATTCGCGATACCAATTATCATTTTAAGAAATGCATCTGCGAATCGCCACTTCTTCACCCCATGTACTCCTCAACAAAGTTGTCATTCCGAGCGTAGCGAGGAATCTCCATCTCGTATAACAGTACAATCAAAAAATGATCTTCAAAGAGTATTCTTCAAGTTTTATGTTAACTATGATTTATAAAATGTTGTAATTATTGACGCTAGCGAGGAACCGAGTGGAACGCGATCTCACCGAAGGTAATCTCCAATCTTAGTCATAGTTTTTATCTACAGCTTCTTCATGGCAACAGATTGTTTGTTGGGTAGACAGTCGATGAAGCCGGAGGATATTCAAATTCGGCTCTTTTAGAATCGTAATAATGAAAAGATGTGTATAAAGGGTAGCCCCCCTGGAGGAAGGTTGGGAAGGGGGTATTCAAATAATATATACGGAATTATCTGTTTAATAAGGATCAGGTAGGTCCTCCAGATTGTTGTGAATGTTCTCCCAGAAATTCTTTTAGATTTTCTACACTGGGACTTATTCCAGTCCTGACATATGAACCTGAAACAGCATTTGCTATCAATAAAGACTCAAAAAGATTAAAATCATTAAACAGCGTGTAACAAAATCCTGCATTGAAATTGTCCCCTCCTCCGGTAAGTATCTTTGGTTCATTACAAAAAAAGGTATCACATTTCTCATAAACTTTGCCATCATATCCAATAGCATCTTTTGTACGGTGAATAACCAACACGTCCGCGCTGCATAGAATAAACAGCTCTTTAACAAATTCTTCATCAAACCTATGCTCCGGCACATTCAACGCTTTTGAAATCAGATCAGCTTCATTCTGGTTCAGACTTAAAATAACTTTAAAATAATCTTTGAATCTGCCTAAAAGATCAATTGCAAATTGTATCTCTCCCTTCGATCTGCGTGAACAATCGGAAAAATCTGTGAAAAAATATGGTTTTGGTCCTGCATGTACTGTTGCAGGTAATATCTCATCCAGAACTCCCTCCCATATCTGAGAGGAATTCTCAATCTCGCTCCAGTTCAGAAATGAGATTAGCTCTTTCCCTGAAATCAGCGATTTAATCTTTTCAAGACCCAAAATGTTTTTTATCCCTTCCCATGTAAGATTATTATATGGACCCGGATCGAACATAATTACTTTTGAATTATCAAATTCGAGCGCTGTTGCTGAAATAGTATCACCAATTGTATGCAAAGAGCAGTTTGAAGACATTGTCCGAAATACAGGCAGGATTTCCGGAAGGCCAAATGTTCCAACACATTCTACTTTAACACCAAGATTACCAAGGGCATTTCCTGTGATGACCATATTACCGCCTATCTTGGAAAGTTTTGTTTGCAGCTCAACGCCACAGCTCTTGTTATCGAGATTTATAAGGAACTCTCCAAACTGGCTGCTGTCAGTAAAATATCCGGTTATCTCATTATCCTTCTTCTCTTTTACGATACGGATAATATAATCAATACAAGCGTCAAAACCCAGAAATGCACTTCTGTCAGCATCATTAATCTTACTAAGCTGAGATACTACCTCCCGGATAGCATTAATTTTATGTTTACTCACACCCACTCATTTAATATACTTAGCAGCTTCTTTATCAAGTAGCAAAAAAGAATTTATATGTGACTTAATAGCTGAGGCAGGAAAAGCAGGAGATATTTCACTATCAATCAATCGTTTAACAACTTCAGCTTTTCTGTCACTGTTCAACTGTAAAATCACGGTTTTAGCTTCCATAATATACTTCATCCCCAGAGTAACACCTTTTGTAAGATTTACTTTTCCTGAGAAGTATTTCTGACCCACAATTTTGGTGGTTTCATCAAGATTAACGATGTGGGAATAAAGATCAAAAGAGGTTCCCGGTTCGTTTAATCCAAGATGGCCATTCATTCCGGCACCAAGCAAAATCATATCAATGGGACCATATTTTTTTATAAATTCATCAGTCTTAATGCATTCCTTCATAAGATCGGATGATTCACCGTCGAAGAAACACAAATTATCTTCAGAATAATCTATGTGTTCAAAAAGATGCTTTTTCAGAAAGGAAAAACAATTTTCGCTTTTCATCTCTCCTATATTCGCCCATTCATCAAGACCAACTATTTTACACTTTTTAAAACTGATTTTCCCTTTATTGTTAAGTTCTATCAGATGTTTAAAAGTGCCAACTGAAGTCTCTCCTGCAGGAAAACAGAGTAAAGCATCGGGCTTCTTTGAAATTATTGCGGCAATCTGCTCAGCAGTTTTCACCGATAATTCGTTATAGTTATTATAGATTATTTGTTTCATAGTAAAAAATACTTAAAAAATAATTGTGTTACTATTTAATGAGATGGAGATTCCTCATTACGCTTCGCTTCATTCGGAATGACAGGTCAATTTGGGAGGTGAAAGGTAGTGGCAGCGATTCTCCACCACGAACTGCTGCCACTACCTTTTCTCCACCTATAACCTTGTCATTCCGAGCGTTAGCGAGGAATCTCCTACTCGCTTTGTCTTTCTTTCTTTTGTCTTTTATCTTGGGTCAGAGTTTTATCTCGCCCCAGCCTTTTCTGTACTCTCTTTTTACAAACTGATTGGCTTGTTCGAAATTTGTTATTTTCATGTTAGGCCCATCCCATTTGTAATTGATATACCTGCCTGGAAAATTAAATCCTTCCATCTTTCCGTAAACAGGGTCTGTCCTGCTAATTTTTTCACGGATATTGAAACTCCTTAACAGCAAATTTCCCATCAGCACAGTTTCAGTCAACGGACCAGCATATCCGACAAAAGGTGAATCAACTTCTGCATTACCATAACCGGCTATACAGGCATCAATCCATTGCCACCAGTGACCATCCATATCGCCTTCGACACGTGGATATTTTTTTGGCACGGAAATCTCCTTATTTCTCGATAATGGCAAAAGTACAGGATTACGTCCACCCCATCCACAAGCTGCTTTTCCTTTCGTTCCTATGAATAATGTTCCACCCTCATAATCGTTCAGCCCCAGTGGGTAATCGCTTAATATTTCATTCATATTAACACTGGGATCAATCTCCAGAGGACGCTCAGGAGTAATTCCCCCATCCATCCAGTAAAGATCCAGTTTTTTCCCATTATCAAGGGTGTATGTAAAACGCACAGAACTTGAAACAGGCCCGCTATCAGGATACAATCCTTCTGTAAAAATTCCATTATAAACAGTACTTGCACTGCAAGACACGTCAGTAGGATAGCCCAGTTTAAGCAACTTAAACGGGGGTCCCATAATATGACAACCCATATCACCCAGAGCGCCAGTGCCGAAACGCCACCATCCCCGCCAGTTAAAAGGAACCAGATTGTCAATGTAATTCGTGTCCTGAGCGGTACCCAGCCAGAGATCCCAGTTCAGTTCCATTGGCACCTGAGGTTTAGCAGTTGGCCATGGAATACCCTGTGGCCATACTGGCCTGTCAGTCCAGCAAAAGACTTTCTCAATCTGACCCAATAGATCCGCCTCAATCCATTCCCTGAGTGTTCGCATGCCATCGCATGATGCACCCTGATCTCCCATCTGCGTCACTACTTTATATTTTTCAGAGGCCTGTGTAAGGATACGGGCTTCATAGATATCGTGAGTGAGAGGTTTTTGAAGGTAAAGATGTTTTTTAAGCTGCATAGCGGCTAATCCTACAATAGCATGATTGTGGTCAGGAATAGCTACTGTAACAGCATCGAAGTTTTTACTTTCCTTGTCGAACATCTCACGCCAGTCGTGATAGAAAGACGCCTTAGGAAACTGTTTTATCCTCGGAGCCGCAGGCCTGTCGTCAACATCGCACAGAAAAGCAATTTCTGCATTTTTCTTTGGAGCAATTGCATAATGCCGTATGTCATCTGCAGCTTCACCGCCACAACCAACAGCGGCAATAAGCAGTTTGTCACTTGGAGCAACATGTCCCAGACCACTTACCGTGAAATTCGGGAGAATGGTTAAAGCGGCTGCCCCTGAGGCAGCCGTTTTAACAAAATTTCGTCGAGAGATACCGGATACTCCTGACTTATTTTTAATAGTTCTCATCTTAATTTTTTGTCAAAAAGTTAAACCATGTTGTTTAATTACTTTTTCAAAGGTTTTACAGAAACTTCTTTAAAAAATACAACATCCTTGTCGCTGTGATTCTGAATACCCATGTACCCGGATAGCGGACGAGGTCCGCGTTCAGGTTCGAAAGGAAACTTTTTGGCAGGTACAGGATCACCTTCTTTGAAATCGGCAACTTTTACTCCATTCAGATATACGATTGTTTTTGGACCATCCAGAGTAATCTCCATGGTATTCCATTCAGGGCCTGGCTTTCCTGTTTTAGCCAAAGGCTTAGTTAGTGAATATAACATTCCTGTGTAATGATAATCATCTTCACCTGAGAGTTCCGGTTTATTGTCAATCTGAACCTCGTAACCAGTATTCACCGGCATCATATTATCTTCAGTTGGTACTGAGGGGATCCGGATAAAAACTCCGGAGTTACTGTTTTCATCACGCATTCTGAAGACAACGCGGATAACACAATTTCCAAATTTCTCGCCTGTCCAGTATAGTAACCCCATCCCTCCTTTTGACTTAATAAATCCATCTTCTACATAGTGAGAACCAGGTCCTGCCTGTTTCCAGCCAGTCAGATCTTTTCCATTGAACAATTGCCTCCATTGAGTTGTATCAGCAACACCGGCTGATATGGTTTTTGTAAGAACAAACAGGATACAAACTATCATGCTAATCATTAAGATGGCTTTAGCTGAGATGATTCCGGAAGGAGTTCTTTGATTGTTGTTTGATTTTTTTTCCATAGTTTTTAATTTTTAAATTAATTAGTATTTTTTTTTCTTATTGTTGCATTTTGAACAAGTGGCTTCGCCCAGAAGCTTAAACTCAAAATATACCCCAAAGGTATATACAAAATCATCATTCCTGCCTGCAATCCTATCAGATCTTTCAACTTTCCGATAAGTAATGAGAATATTGCGCCTCCTGCAATTGCAGTGCATAAAATACCTGCAAATGAACCATGGAATCGTGAAACGCTGTTAAGAGCGAGAGAAAAAATTATGCCGTACATTACCGACAGGCAAAATCCCATAGCAGGAAAGCCAAACAAAGCAATTTTTGCATTTCCAAAAAGTGTAAATGTAAGTACAACAAACGACGCAGCTGCAAAAATGCGTAATACAATTTTACTGTCAATAATTTTAAGTAATACCAATCCAAGAACACAACCGACAGTCATCATACCCCAGAATAAGCCAACTGTTGCAGCTCCTTCAGTTTCTGGTTTAAAACCATGGTATGTTCGTAAAAATTCTGAGATCCAATTTGCAATTCCCTGTTCCAAACCAACATAGGCAAATATCCCCAGGAAAAAAAGTATTACAGTTTTCTGTTTGAAAAGTTCAACGTGTGTTTCCCAGGCTCCGACTATTTCATCTTCTTTTCTTATAACCTTTGGAAAACGCACTAAGAGAATGATTGCTATCATAAGAAAACTTATAAAAGCAAAAATCCAGTATATTGATACCCAAGCTAATCGATGTGGAGTAAGCAACGACATGAAATTTATAAAAAAGCCCTGTCCAATATGTTGATTATTAAGATTTGAAACAAGATATGAATATACAAAGGGGCTCAGGAAAGAGGCAATTCCGAATACCAGCTGAACAATGAGATTATTAAATGCAAAGTGTTCCTCTCCCCCTGTTACCCGAAGCAACGGAAATAATGCAACCTGTAAAAGAGCCATACCGCAACCGATAAGAAACAGAGAACCTAAGAAAACCGGGAATACCGGAAAAAGAGAGAATAACAATGCACCAGAAAAAGCAAGAATCCAGGCAAAAACAAGGCTTTTCTTTTCATCATATTTCTGAACAATCATTCCCGAAGGAATTGACATTAAAGCATATGCAATAAAAAATGAGAACGGAAGTAACCCGGTCATCGTTCCATTCAAAATGAAACTATCACTTACGTTAGGATTAATTGAACCCAGAATATTAGTCAGAAAAGAGATGGCAAAGAAGATAAGAAAAATAAGGATGACGATATAGTATTTTCGTTTCATGGCCAACTTTTAACTTATTTTTCAATTCAGTTCATGACAAAAACAACAGCATATAAAAATAGAAATATTTTCCTTAGCGGCGATTGAAATACAAATTATGTATTCAACAATCTCTATTTTGATATCCTGTGAAAAAGGAATAAATTGCCGGAAAAGAGCAATGGGAAAAAAATATTTTTCTCTTAGTCCAGTAGAGAACAACAGACTGGTAAAACTAATTCAGATAGCATTCGGTATTGTTTGCTTAGTTGTAGCAATCTTCTGGTTGCTTTTTAACATCAGGTCAATGAAAGCCGATGGGACACTCTGGATTACAATTATATTCCTTTCAGGATTTGGTTTTTACCAGGTATGGGCCGGGTTAGGCCGGGCAACAAGATTCATTGAGATAAGCTCAGATAAAATACGGCTTAAGAAAACTATAGTATTTCCGGCTGTTGAAATACCTATGGGAGAGATTCAAAAAATCGAAATATTCCCTTTTAATCTTATTATCTTTTTAAAAACTGGTAAAAGAATACTTCTCAGGTTCAGTAGTACATATTATGAAACCAACGAAAAGATCAAGGACGAAATTCTCAGTTTTTGCGAACTAAACTCTATTAATGTTGAAATCGTAGAAGAAAAGTTGTAATTTTCACTTAACCACAGAGTAACTCCATGGTTAAAGGATTTCGTTTTTTCCTATATCACATGCTTACTATCTTTTCCCAGGCGGCAGTGTTGACCGGTATTCCATTTTTAATATTTTCATTTCTTATATGAACAACATTTTCTCCCGGATACCGGATCTTAGAAGTAGCATCCACCTGGTTTGATTTGTGCAAATCTTCAATTATCTGATGAATTGAGTTGTCAATGGCAGGAAAGTTATGAAGAGCTTTGAGGTTAATTGCAATAAATACCTGGGATACACTATATTCTGAAGTGCAGCTCTGTATCTGATGAGTAGAGAGACCGCCAGAAAGAATAGTTGCCATTATATCAAGTAACAACGACAAACCTGCTCCCTTCCAGTAACCAATGGGTAAAACTCTCCATGATTCAAGTATCTCGCCCGGATCAGAGGTTATTTCGCCCTGTTTATTGAATCCGCCCGGATATGGAAGTTTCCTGCCCTCATTATTTAATGATTCCAGCTTACCATAAGAATATTGCGACATGGCAAAATCGAGGACAATTGCCTCATTCTGATAAGGTACAGCAATTACAAAAGGATTGTTTCCGATACGTGGATCGGAAGCTCCCCATGCGGGCATATTCTGACATGTATTTGTCCAGCAAATACCTACAAATCCTTTTTTGGCGGCCTGCCAGCCATAAGTCCCTCCCCGCATCCAGTGGTTAGTGTTTGCCAGTGCTACCATTCCAATTCCATTCTCAGTGGCAAGCAGCATGGCTCTTTCAGTTGCAAAAGCTGCATTCAGTGGTCCGGGACCAAGATTGCCATCCCATTGTTCAAGTGAACCAATATTGTGTAACAGGGAGGGATCAGCATCTGGTTTGACATAACCCTTAACGATGTTCTTTACAAATCTGGGAAACCTGTTAATTCCGTGAGAATTGACACCATCCGCACTGTTCATTGTGAAAATTTCAGCACATTTTTCAGCCTTCGATTCTGAGAAACCAATGCTGATAAGTATTCTGAAAAATTCAGATTTCAGTTTATCGTAGGGTATACGGATTGTATTTTCAGTGTAGTTCATAACCTATATTTTAAAAAATGTAGAGACGCGCAAATTGCACGTCGCTACATCTCCGGTTTAAAAAATTATTTCAGAACAGTATCAGCAAAATCCATAAACCGGTTCCAGTCTCTCATCAACAGGTTATGGGCTCCGTCTCTGATATGAAAGCCTACTCTCCCACTTATTACCTGTTTATTAAGAGCCGGCATTGATTCCGGAATTTCTGAATTCCTTCCTAACAGGTTATAAACTGGTATAGCATTGTAAAGTGATAAATACGATCCGTGAGGATCGCCCCACAGGTCTTCATCAGCACAATCAATATACAGAGATCGCGGTGCAATAAGCGCTAAAAGCATATGCATATCGACAGGGAGTGAATCTTCTTTATTGCTATATTTTTTATAATTCGAACAAAACCAGTGAGGAAATACTGCATTTAACCTTTCAACTGTTTCTCCAAACCTTCGTCTTGCCAATGCGGCACCTCCCGCTCCTGATTCATTTGAGACCACCATAGCGAATCGTGTATCCTCCGCTCCTGCCCATAAAGCTGTCTTCCCACCGCGTGAGTGGCCAACGATTGCGACTTTATCGGGCGCAATATTTTTATCACCCGCCAGGTAATCCATACAACGACTTGCTCCCCATGCCCATGCAGCGAGAGTCCCCCATGCATCATCAGGACGTGGATTCTTATCAAGAAGCCCATGTATGCCATTTTTGAAATTGTCAAAGTTATCCGGATCCAAATCAGAGCTACTGAAAACAGCCATTCCATATCCCCGCTTAAGAGCCTCATTAACAGGCCAGAACTCGCCATTAATCTTCCAGGATGGAACGGAAGCATCTGTCGTCCAGTTGTCGATAAGAAGAAATGCAGGAACAGGTTGTCTGATATCATTTGGAGTAAAAAGAGTAAGGTGTATAGTGAGTGATTCACTATTTTTCCCAATTATAATCTCCACCTGTTTTTGAGTTGCTGTTCCTCCCATTGCATGGGTGTCGAGATTAATAACTTTAAACTCTTCTTTATAAGTTGTTTCAGGAACCCTGCCATACACATTTTTGCGGAACATCTCAAGAATTTCTGGTCTCCGGATCTTAGTCCAGAGATCTCCTGATGTAATCTTCACACCATCATTCGAGGTAAACAGATCAGGTAAAGTGAAGGCGGGGACTCTATCTTCACGATAATTAAACCCGCGTCCCTCTTCAGATAGTTTTTCTACCGTTTTGATATTTGCATGCCATTCATTATCGCCCTGTGCTGTAACTGCACTTATCTGAATATAAATTAATAATGATATGGCAGCTATTCTGAGTGTTGTTATTAGTTTCATCTTCCCTTTTTACAAATTTATTAATATTTGTGGAACGGGTACACTTAATTCTCTCTATTTCAATGGTAATATTGACTTCTGAATGCAGCAGCTTAATAGGGGTAAATAAATAATCGTTGGCTGATCATTAAGGGATTTGATGAGCAAGTGCCAGTATCACGCCAATATCTGTTAAAGCTTAAAGAAGCACTTTCAGCATTGGAAGCATCATGCCACTTCAGGTAATATAGTATTGGGCTTTGGTTATTTTACATACAGCACCAGTTCGATGATGGTTCCTGGGAAAGGGAGAGCAAATTGACACTCGGTTTGTGGGATGAGGCGAACCGGAGGATGATCAGTTTTAGAAAAATATCCGTTTCACAATAAACTATTTTTGCCGTAGTTCATTACTGGTGATAATACGTACTCCCAGTTTTGCAAGCTCGCATTTTATATCATCAAACTTATCAGGGAACAAAGGACGTGATGCATCTTCAATAAGCGTTGCAGAAAATCCTTCCAAAATAGAATCGAGTATTGAATAATAGACACAGATGTCTGCAGCCAGCCCGCAAAAATGAACTTCGGATATGCCCTTTTCTTTCAGATAACCGGAGAGACCGGTGCTTAACTGATGATTATTGTCAAAAAATCCACTGTAACTGTCAATCTCAGGATCCATTCCCTTACGAAAAATGGCAGCAATCCTGTTGGGTTCAATATCCTTATGCAGGTCAGCTCCCGATGAACCCTGGATACAATGATCGGGCCACAGGGTTTGCTGCATTCCATGAAGAACAATGCTGTCGTATGTCTTTTTATTGAAGTGGTTCGAAGCAAAACTCCTATGGTTTTTCGGATGCCAGTCCTGTGTAGCGACTACAAGATCAAAATATCCCTGTATCTGGTTAATAACCGGCACTATCAAATTACCCTCCGGAACCGGAAGCGGTCCTCCTGGCATAAAATCATTCTGAACATCAATGAGAATAAGTGTTTTCATTTAAAACTATTTTTTAAATTCATCAATGAGCCTGTCGCGTTCAGCTTGCAGTTTAGTGCTGATTCCTACTTTATAAATGTGCGGGTTATCAAATCGTTTGTATTCTTCAGGAAGTTTTTCTAATCTCTGCCGGCTGTATTGTGCGATTTCCGTAAGCGACCGGGCATTAATCAGCCTCAATCCGTTTCCCGTCACTTTATGCAACAATGGTTCTTTTATCGAATTTACTAGCGAGAGCGACTTAAGAGGATACATAGGGTGATGCATGATATCCACACCTTGTTCATCAGCCATTGTAACAGCATCGGCACCGATGAACTTATCATTGCTGTCAAGGATCCTGAAGACTTGTTTCCGGTGTGGAAGAGTTATTTTACTGATATTTTCCGATAATTTTATACGAGGTTTACCATTTGAATACGATAATTTATATACTCCGTCAAGTGCAGCATCAGGTTGACCTGTAACCAGAGTTGTACCGACACCAAATATATCAATCGGGGCCTGCTGTTCCAGAAGACTTTTTATGATGTACTCATCCAATTGGTTTGAAACAGCAATTTTCACATAATCCAGACCGGCATTATCTAATCTTCTACGGGTCTCTTTTGCAAGATAAGCCAGGTCGCCGCTGTCGAGCCTTATTCCACGCAGGCGCAGACCTTTTTCCTCCATCGTTTTTGCCACTTTAATAGCGTTTGGTATACCGCTTATGAGGGTATCATAAGTGTCGACAACCAATACACAATCATCAGGCTGTACTTCAGCAAAATGGTTAAATGCCGACAATTCATCATCATAGCTCTCTATAAATGAATGAGCCATTGTACCTGAAACCGGGATGCCATAGTCACGACCTGCAAGTACATTACTGGTGCTATCAAACCCTCCGATAAAAGCAGCCCTGCTTGCATAGTAACCGCCAGGACCTTGTGCTCTTCGTAAACCAAAATCAATCAGATTCCGGCTTTCAGCAGCCTGACGCATACGGCTTGCTTTTGTAGCAACCAGGGTCTGAAAATTGAGTATGTTGAGAACCAAAGTTTCAATAATCTGAGCTTCAATTATATTTGCTTCTATCTGAAGTACCGGGCGGATAGGAAACACCAAATCTCCTTCGAGTGAACTGTAAATATTACCCGTAAATCTGAAGTTTTCAAGATATCTGATAAAATCAGGGTGGTATCCCAACTCCTTTAGAAAGTCAAGATCAGGCTTATCAAAGCGTAAGATATCCAACGTGTTAATCAAGTCCTCCAATCCTGCAAAAATTGCATATCCACCGCTGAAAGGCAATTTACGAAAGAAATAGTCAAAAACTGCTTTTGTATCCTTTTGTCCTTTCAGAAAATAAACCTGAGACATTGTTAATTGATACTTATCAGTATATGTAGCTGTGTAATTGAACATTATGGATGTTAAGTTTTAACCGGTTTATGTTATCCAGATTTTTTTATCATTTTCAAGTTATCAGAAATATTGTAATGCCCTAACCAAAATTCGAAATTTCTTTTTTGTAAAATATGCATGAGTTCAAAACGATGGATCGTATGGATTCAGAGTCATGAATAAACTGGCTAAATTCCAGCAGTTTTTCTATGAACATTCATTCTGATCAATTGTTAAATTCTATATCTATACAGATCTATTTATATAGCTTTCAATGTACTGAACAATCTTATAACTAAAAAGTTTTAAACAAAGAAATTGAACAATGGTCATTATTTTACCTCTAATGGACGATTTTAATCCCCTAAATAAAATTCACAAAATTCAGAAAATTATCAAATTGTTTATATTTCTTTCATCTCTCCCTGAAAAATTCAAAAAATCAATGTTTTTTATTGGTCTGGCTTTACTTTTGAGTACATCTTCGTTGCATGGACAATTGCTAAATGATTCAACTTCCATAAAGCTGATAAAAAAAGGTATCGACTATGTATATAACTTCCAGTTCAATAATGCAGATAAGGTGAGTGCAGAACTCAGTAAATTGTATCCGGGACATCCTTTAATTTACCTCTTCAAAGGAATGGAGATATATTGGGAAAATTATCCACTCATAACAACATCCGTAGCACGCGAATCATTTGAAGAAGATATGCACAAATGCATCGAATTATGTGATAAAAACAAAAATCCATCAGCTGAAGCAGAGATCCTGTTGACAAATCTCTGCGCGAGGGGATTTCTCCTGCTGTTTTATACCGATAATGATCTTAGTTTTGAAGTGTTTCCGATTGCAACTAGTACATATCAATGTATCCGGAAATCTTTTGATTTTACTTCAAATTATTCGGATTTTTATTTTTTCACCGGAGTCTATAATTACTATCGTGAGGCCTATCCTGAAGCCCACCCTGTTTACAAGACACTTGCATTTCTGTTTCCGACAGGAAGTAAGGTTAAGGGACTGAAGGATTTAAAGACAGTTGCCAATAATTCCATTATACTTAAGGCGGAATCCTATTCGTTCCTTACTCAAATATTCTTATCCTTTGAAAATAATTATCAGCAGGCTACTTTTTACAGTAAAAGCCTTCATGCGATATATCCTGACAATCCGGAATATCTGGGAATTTACATTAAAAACCTGCTGCTTATAAAACAATACGATGAAGCTGAAAAGGAGATTGGATCATCAAATACGTATCTCAGGAACTCCTTTTTTCAGGCACAGGTTACAATATTCAATGGCATTTTACAGGAAAAAAAGTATCATGACTTCAAACAGGCCCAGGAATGTTATTTGAAGGGAATAAAAGATATTTCAGTTTTCAGAAGTTATGGAGAGGAATATGCAGCTTATGCCTATTTCGGTCTTAGCCGTATCAGTGCGATTAATGGGGATAAGGATAACGAGAAAACGTATCGAAAACTGGCATTGAAACTGGCTGATTTCAAGAATATTGATTTTGATGAGTAGATTCTGAATCCATTTTTATGAACTTTATAATTATCTCAAGCTCCCAATCCACTCATGAAACAGGTATGCCGGTGAATAGCAGATATAACCTTTTTTTCGTAAATTTTTATCCAGTTTGTCCAGCTGACACGATTCATAAAAAGTCCATGAATAAAAACGATAGTTCTGCTTTTTATTTTGTTATCCATACCTCTTATTATAATTAGAAATAACACCCACTAAAAGTCATTCGTTCATTTTCTCTTAAGCCCGTATCACCTTATATTTTGTCATCAGGGTTCCCTGGTTATTAGCTCTTGTACAACTTAACAGTTCCAAACCGATATCAAGTTTTTCTTCGATGACAAAATTTGCTCCTTTTCCAAAGATTTTAGGTTCAATAGTAAGCCACAATTCGTCAATCAATCCATCTCTCAGGAATGAAGTAGCAATTTGTGCCCCTCCGACAATAAGCATTTTCTCCTCTCCAGTTTTTGCAAATCGTGTTACCAGCTGCAAAGGGGATTCATTTGTAAATTCCAACTGACCTGGTGCCGCCTTGCTTTTATACTCTTCAGGGTGTCGTGTCATCACAATGAATAGATTTTTTGAATTGGGTTTTACTGGATAAGGATTATAAGTTCCGCTGCCCATAATTACAACCCTTGTTTCATTCCAGACCGTATCGAAATAGTCCTGGTCATTTTTAGATGACCATGATCTTATTTCAGGATCGCCCCATTTTGTGATTTTCCCATCAAGTGTGGAGACAAAAATTAGAATTGTTTTCATTTTCAGAATTTAATTCCTTAATAAACTTACTATATTCTTACATTTTTTCCATAGTAATTAAATCTTTTCTGATACCAAGATTCAAAAGTTGACTGATAATTGATTCCATCATAAGAGGAGGGCCACACAAATAGTAGTTTTTATAATGCAATGGAACGTTGGCTTTAAGAAAGTCTTCTGTCATAAATCCGTGAGCATATCCTTCCGGTTTAACAATCTTAAATCTCTTCACATCGTGAGTTATCTCCTCTATATTAAGTATCTTAACAATATACTCTTCCATACATTCCTCGTTTTATTGTTTAACAAATAATGTGATTTTTGGTTCTGAGTTTGAAAGAATTCAGCTACCTGGAGTTAATCTAAATGACTCCGGCACAGGAACAAAAGTTGTGAGTAACTCCTGAAAAAACTTAAAGTTTATCAATTTTAGAAGCAAGAATAAAATCATTCTCCGATAGCCCATTAATTGAGTGTGTCCACAATTCAGCTACAGCCCTGCCAAAGTAAATATGTAAAATAGGATGATGTCCTTCCTCTTCAGCTATATCCGCCACTCTGTTTACAAAATCAATCGTTTGCCGATAACTTACAAAATAAAACTCTTTCGTAATTTTGTTGTTCTCAATAATTTTCCAGTCACCTGAAATAAGTTTTTGATATTCTTTAACTTCCTTCTCAGTTAACGGAGGTATGCCGCCTTCACAAGGTATGCATTTCTTCTTACTTAAGTCCATGGTTTTCTAAATTTAATATTTAAACTTTCTATTCTAAACAGATTAGAATCAAATTAGTTAATTGAAAATCATATATAGACTAGAATTTTAAACTGAAAGAAAAGCAACTTATTCCATAAGAGGTTTATCTTATTCCTTTACAGGCTTCAGAATGATCTGCCAGATTAGCTGTGATAGAAGAAAATGGTCGATTGCCAAAATAAATTTGTTGTTTTTAATCTGATCGTGTCAGAACAGTAGAAATAATTCAATACTCCCATTAACAAATTATCACTTTAAAGTTGGATACATCGTTTCCCTGAAGGAGGATAACCAACAGATGAACCCAAATTGTGAGATTCTCCCAATTCTCTTTCAATCCTGAACAAATGATCTATTTCATTAGATGAAAAATCACTGTTTTCAATATAAATCTCATAAGCTTTTCTGAGAATATCAACTTCAGTAATTCTTTTTCTTGTGTCGATAGATTTTGATGTCCTTACATGTCTGCTCTTTTTTGCTTTTGTAATTGAGTTTTCCATGGTTATATATTATTAGGTGTTTTATCAACTATTTATGAATCTCAATTTTTGTATCTCAATTTGTACATCTTTAAGTTTTTAACGTCATTGAACGAAGACCACTGGCGATAATAAATAATCAACTGTTAACTTATTGCATCTTTATATCTCTTTTCAATTATATCCCAATTTATAAGTCTCCAGAATGCGTCAGCGTAATCACATCGTCTGTGCTGATAATCGAGATAATAAGCATGTTCCCATACATCGCAGGTCATTAAAGGCATTAATCCTATGCGTAAAGGATTCCCGGCGTTACTCTTAGGCAATATTTCCATCGATCCATTCTGATTCAAAACCAGCCATATCCAGCCGACCCCGAATAATGAGTCAACAGCTTTTATAAAGGCGCTCTTTAAAAATTCCACGGACCCGAAATTTCTTTTTATTACTTCTGCAAATGGGCCCTTAAGTGTATTTTTGTTCTCCGGAATTAAACATTCAAAATAGAATGTGTGATTCCAGACCAGAGCTGCATTATTAAAAATGGGACCATCGGCGACTTTAATTATGTTTTCGAGATCTAAATTATTAAACTTTGTTCCCTGAATCATTTTATTAAGATTCTCTAAATATGCATTATAATGTTTTCCGTAATGATACTCCAGAGTCTCTTTAGAAATATATGGTTCAAGCGCATTCAATTCATATGGCAGAAATGGTAATTCAAACCTCATATTATTTGATTTTATTAATGCACAGATATACTGCAAATTAACCCGAAGATCAATTCTGCATTCTGATTAATTAAAAGTAGGGAAATGATAAAAGCGCTTAATTAAGCCACCGTTAATTATAGATTAAGATTCTATTAATATTTTTAACTCATAAGCAGATTGAGTTTAACTCAGTGGATCTCCGGTCAGGATGTAACCAAAGCCCTTTTTTGTTTGAATGAGTTTTTGAGGGAAATCTTTATCTATCTTCTTTCTGAGCGAGTTTATATGAACATCAATTACATTTGTTCCTGAATTAAATGAATGGCCCCAGACTTTCTCAGCTATATGCATGCGGTCAAATACTTTGCCCTTGTTACTCATCAATAGTTCAAGGATTTTGTATTCAGTTGCTGTCAGAGCTATCTCTTTATCATTTCGTCTTACTCTTTTTGATATTGAATCAAGTTCAAGGTCAAGGACCTTTAAAACAGGAACTACAACAGATTCCTTATTTCTTCGTACTAATGCTTTAATACGTGCAAAAAGCTCCTGAAAACTAAATGGTTTTACCAGATAATCATCGGCACCACATTCAAATCCTGTAAGCTTATCTTCAACTGAATCAAGAGAAGTCAACATTATTACTGGAGTAAAATTCTTATTGTTCCTGATTTTTTTGCATAAATCAAATCCGGAAATGCCAGGTATTACCACATCAAGAATAATAACATCATATTTTCTTGAAAATGCAAGTTTCTCACCAATTATACTGTCGTAGGCATTATCGATGAGATAATCATAACTTTCCAGACCAATCTTAATGAAAGAGGCTATTTTTGGATCATCTTCAACCAACAGGATCTTCATAATGCTTTATAGTTCAATAATTTTTAGAATAAAAATTTTAAATATCAGACTCAAAAGTATTATTAATGACTAAATTAATAAAAAATTGAAACGAATAACCCGAAATGACTTAATAGTTATTACCATATGAGTTAGATAAAACTGAATTTTTCATACTTTTGATATAGATACAATTTGCAATGTCAGGTCATTCTTCTGAATATATGTCATTTCTAAACCGACAATCATCCGAACCATCGGGGTCACTCGGTACGATTTTATTGATATCCCTGTCTTTGGTATTTATTATTAGTTTTCTGGATATTGCAGGCTGGGTATTCAACATTACACTCTTTAAAAGCATAATGCCATTGTGGGAACCCATGAGATTGACCACATCCTTATGCTTTGCTATTTCAGCGATAGCGCTTCTGGTTCTCCGGACAGAGTTGCCGCCAATTATCAGAAGATTCGTGCCAATGTTTATTGCAGCCTTCATTTGTGCTGTAAGCCTCATTTCTCTGTGTAGCCATATTTATTTATTTATTACAGGCCATGAATTACCAAATACACAATTCTACTCAATGATCTTTTTTCTTGCTCCAGCCTGGAGAATGGCTTTTTTAACCGCAATCAATTTCCTTCTTTTAAGCTGTATCCTTTTTCTCTTGCTCCGCAACAGAGTGAAAGCTTCTGCTATCGCACATGTTTTGATTATTCCTGTTTTCTTCATAAGTTATTTCACTATAGTTAGTTATATACTTGAAGTCGATTCAGTTAAAGAGGTGAATAAAGTAGCAGTTGCTTTGAATACAGCTATTGCATTTTGTGTAATATGTGCAGCTATATTATTTATGAGACCCGATACATGGCTGATGAAACTCTATAATTCCCGTGATACGGCAGGAATTATTTCAAGGAGACTTTTACTCCCGGCGATTCTTTTGCCGGTAGTTATAGGATGGCTGCGGATACATGGAGAACGAGCTGGTTTATTTGTATCTGAAGAAGGTGTTGTAATAGTTGCAATTATATATACACTCTGTTTCCTTATTATGATTTGGCAAACAGCCATATCTGTCAGTAATATTGACAAGAAACGACAAGCTTCGGAAGAGATTTTGCGTGAAAACAGGGAACAGCTATCAGCTGTATTTAATGGTGTATCCGAGACGCTCATGCTTTTGGATATCAAAGGAAATATTATAGCTGCAAATGATACAGCAATAAGTCGGTTCAGTAATAATAAAGGATATATTAGCGGTAAAAATATATATGATCTTCTCCCTGCACAATATCATAAGCAAAGAAAAGAGCAGATTTCGGAGATTATCAGAACTAAAAAACCGGTCAAATTACAGGATAAATTAGGAGATACGCTGCTTGACCTAACTTTGTATCCTGTATTTGATATTCATGGAAATGTTATACAATGTGTATCGTTTGCCATAGATATAACAGAAAGAAAGAAAGCAGAGGAGGCATTACGCGAAAGTGAAGAAAAGCTGTGGTCGGTTTTGAATGCCACCCAGGAATCGATTTATATGTTCGATAGAGATGGCATGATAACGATGTCCAATTCCACCGGAATGGAAAGATTGAACATTATTTCAGAAAATAAACTCATAGGACATCATTTTTCTGAATTTATGTCTCCATTAACGGCGAGTAAGAGGAAAATGAAGCTTGACGAAGTATTCAGTTCCCAAAAACCTTTGGAATTTGAAGATGAACGAGATGGCAAAATGTTTAACCATAACTATTTTCCTGTTTTTAAAGATGATAAAGTTTCATTTGTTGTAACATATAGTACAGATATAACCGAACGTAAAAGAGTTGAAGGGAATCTGAAAGAAAGCGAGGACCGCTTCAGAACAATTGCTGAATCATTGCCTGTACTGATCTCAATATACTGCATCAAGGACTCAACATTTTCATTTGTAAATGAATCTTATGAAAAATCATTCGGCTTAAAAAAGGGCGACCTGACAAACAAAAACATATATGATTATTTCTTTGATCAGGAGGACCGTATAAGTCTGGGTAATACATTAAAAGAAAAAGGGAAAGTATACAATAAAGAAATAAAAGTAAAAAAGTCGGATGGCTCCCCATTCTGGATTATGACTTCCATCCGTAAAATTTTGTTCATGAATGAACCGGCATATCTTACTGCTTCTATTAACATAACCGAAACAAAAAAAGTGCAGGAAGAACTTTTACGTTTAAACCGCACATTGAATGCAAATAGCAAAAGCAGCCAGGCTATGATGCATTGCAATAATGAGTTCAGTTTTCTGAATGAAGTCTGCAAAATAATAATTGAAGATTGCGGTCATACATTGGTATGGGTCGGGTACGCACAAAATGATAAGCATAAAAGCGTTAAACCGGTAGCTTACTACGGTTTTGATAAAGGTTATATAGAACAGCTAAAAGTCACATGGGATGATACGGAACGGGGAAGCGGACCCACAGGTACTGCTATACGAACCGGGAAGCCTTCTTTATGCAAAAACATGCTAACCGACCCGGCATTTAAGCCATGGAGGGAAGCAGCCTTAAAAAGGGGTTATGCATCATCATTAACGTTACCCCTCATCCTGGAAGGGAAACCGTTTGGCTCCATTTCAATCTATTCAAAAGAACCCGATCCATTCTCAGAAAACGAAATTAACCTGCTTTCAAATCTTGCCGATGATCTTGCATATGGAATTTCATACCTCAGGCTGGAAGAATCTGAAAGATCAGCTGCAAATCTCATAAAAGAAAATGAGGCTAAATTAAAGGAACTTATTGCCACAAAGGACAAGTTTTTCAATATAGTTGCCCATGATCTGAAAAATCCGTTTACCAGCCTTCTCGGATCCTCTGAATTACTGTTTGAAAATATTGATCAGCTGAATACAAAAAGTATCCAGGATCTTGCATTGATTTTGAATGACTCAGCAAAATCAGGATATGCTATTCTTCAAAACCTGCTTGACTGGTCGAGGTCACAAACCGGATTATTAAAAATCAATTCTGAAAGAGTCAATCTCAGAATTCTTATAAGTGAAAATATGTCTAATTTGCAATTACCAGCAATAAATAAAGAGATAAAAATGTCTAATCTGGTAAATGAAGATATTTTTGTCTTTGCAGATAAAAACATGATCAATACCATTTTACGGAATATTTTGAGCAATGCATTAAAATTCACTTTTAAATCCGGTAAAGTTATAATCAGCACAATAAAGACAACTGAGGAAATCATTGTTTCGGTAAAAGACGACGGTATCGGAATTCCAAAAGATAAGATTGAATCATTGTTCAGTATAGAAGTTAAAAACTCCATGCCAGGAACTGAAAATGAACAAGGAACCGGCCTTGGACTCAAGCTTAGCAAAGAATTTGTGGAAAAACTTGGCGGCAGGATATGGGTTGAAAGTAATGGAGATCAGGGGAGCGAATTTAAGTTTACAATCCCGATGAATGGTATAATATAAGGCGTAAAGGCGTAATGGGGTTAAGGTTTAAAGGTATATCCATAGAATAAAGCAACATAATAATGATTTATGGTTTTTCCTGTTGAGAAACCTACAAAAACAATATGGTCACTCTTTGTAAACGAAATAATGATAAGCTGGAATGTCTGCTTTGCCCCCACCACTGCAAATTAGACATTGGTAAAACAGGAATTTGCGGTGTCAGAAAGAATACCGGCGAAAAAATTGAGTTGACGACATATGGTGTTCTGTCAGGCTATTCTCTCGATCCTGTTGAAAAGAAACCTCTGTATCATTTTTTCCCCGGACATAACATTTTATCAATCGGATCATTCGGCTGTAATATGAAATGTGATTTTTGCCAGAATTTCCATATATCTCAGAAAGTCCCTGAAAGTCTGATTCCTGAAGTTACTATAAACAAAATAATCAAAGATGCTCTTTCAACTGAAAAGAACATTGGTATAGCATTTACTTATAATGAGCCTATTATCTGGTTTGAATATATGAAAGATGTTGCTGAAGCCGCCAAAAAAGAGGGATTATATACTGTCATGGTCAGTAATGGGTACGTCAACAGTGCACCACTTAAGGAAATAATGGAATTCATCGATGCATTCAATATTGATCTGAAAGCATTCAATAACACCTTTTACAGGAAACTCACAGGAGCAGAACTAGAACCTGTTAAAGATAGCCTGAAACAGATTGTCAGGTCGGGAAAACATCTGGAAATTACAACACTTGTTATACCGGGCCTGAATGATGATGAAGAGGAAATGAAATTGCAGTCGGAATGGATGGCAGGTGAACTTGGAGAGGATATTCCTTTTCATCTCAGCAGGTATTTCCCTACTTATAAAAGAGACAATCCTCCCACAACGGAAGCATCACTGAAAAAACTATTTGATATTGCCTCAGGTAATCTGGATTATGTTTACATGGGGAACAGCCATTCCAATACTGGCCAGAATACTTCATGTTCCATGTGCGGTACTGAAGTAACTATAAGATCGGGATTTAAAACACGACTTTTAAACCTGGATGAAGATGGGAAATGTACCTGTTGCGGTAACCTGGTTTACAAGAACTTTACTTTTTCTTAGTGGATAAAGTACTCAGTCTTTCAAATAGTTTGTCAGCACCTGTAAGGAGATCTTTTTCCACTGTCTTGTAATAAGCCTTCACAATCTTGGGATTATCCTTGCCATCAGGATTGTTAACTCGTGCAATCAAATCGTTTCTAAATTCAACTGCATCAGAAATCAATACTGATAATTCATCAGTTTTATTTTCGGGATGAACATTTGAATAGACAAAACAATCAGAAATAACTTCAAAAATCAGGTAATCAATATCCTTTTTCAGTTCTCTTATACTTGCCATACTATACTCGTTTGAATTAATGAGGGTACAAATATAATAATTTATCTTTCAGTCTGTTTAAACGGTTACATTATTAAGAGCGGAACAGGCTGATACTCTCTTCAGCTTTTTTGAGATAGAGATTTCTTAACCTGTCAATCATCGGAAGTTTAACATTGAAGAAATTGTTGTCGATACAATAAAAGGGAAGAACCATTGGTGATGTTCCGGTCATAAATACAGCTTCATAGTCTTTGATTTCTCCGGCATTAACACAGGCAAATTTCACTTTTATCTTGTTTTCAGTGCAGATTTCGAGAATATATTTCCTTGTAATTCCACTAAGAATAACATTATCAGGTGCAGTTATAATGGTTTCATCCTTAAGAAAAAAAATATTGGACCTGCTGCCTTCAGTAATTAAATTATTTTCATTTACCAAAATAGCCTCATAACCGCTCTCAAGAATTAGTTTATGATAAATAGATGACCTCAGCTTATGATTTATTACTTTAGATTCGGGATCTTTTCTTTCAGCATTAAACAGGATGCCCTTCACCCCCTTTTGGTACTGTGTTTCAGATGGATAAATCGGTTCAATAAAATAGACAATATAATTGGTCGCTCCATTATTATAATTAAAAACTATCTTCAGATTTGTCTCCCGTTTTTTGTCTGATCTTATAAGGCTGATAATATCTTTTCTGAGTGTGGGGACATTAGCCAGAAATTCTTTTTTCTGAAGTCTCACACTGGTAACCAGCCTTTCCATATGATCGGGAAAGAAGATCGGAGCGCCTTTAATCATCCTCAGGACCTCGTATACAGAATCACCTTCATAAATCAGCGAATTATCGAACATTCCAACCGGCTGAAGTTCACCGTTGAGTATGAATTTCTTTCCATAACATTCATTCATGATAAACATTTATTGGCATCACAAAAATACAAACTATCAGCCAATCTGCTCCCAATTGTAATTATATTCGCAGTAACAATTCAAAGGAGAATTCGACCGATGTATGCGATTATTGATATTGAGACCACTGGTGGGAGCGCACGAATTGAAAAAATCACGGAAATCGCTGTATATCTGCATGATGGAAATGAGATAACGGGAGAATTTGTTTCACTCGTTAACCCTGAAAGGAATATTCCGTATTTTATCACTAACCTCACAGGTATAACCAATGAAATGGTTGAAGATGCTCCTCGTTTTTATGAGATAGCCAAAAGGATAATTGAACTTACAGAGGGCAGGACATTTGTTGCTCATAACGCACGGTTTGATTATTCATTCATAAGACAGGAGTATAAATCTCTTGGTTTCAATTTTAAGAGAAGTATTCTCGATACCGTTGCACTCAGCAGGAAACTTCTCCCCGGACATCAATCTTACAGTTTAGGAAATATCTGCAATGATCTCAATATTTCAATAAATGGAAGACACAGGGCAGCAGGAGATGCTCTGGCTACCGTGAGGCTCTTAGAGATTCTTATTGCCAGGGACATTGAAATCAATGGAAGCAGATCGTCGCTTCTGAAAAATACCCGGATATCGAAGTTAAATCCAAAGCTCGATATCACAAAAATTGACAGTATCCCTGACGAACCCGGAATTTACTATTTCTATAATGAGAAAGGCGATCTGATTTATATTGGAAAGAGTCGTAATCTACAGCAGAGAATCAGCACTCACCTTTCGAACAATTCCACTAACCGTGCCATGGAAATGCGTGATCTTATTGCAGACATTGACTGGGAAACAACCGGCAGTGAGCTGATTGCGCTTCTTAAGGAATCTTTTGAGATTAAGCTTAATAAGCCATTATATAACAGGGCGCAACGAAGAACCGGGTTTCAATGGGGCATTTTCAGTTTTATTGACCAGAACGGATACCTGAATTACCGTTATGGTCAAATAAAAGATGATGAAGTTCCTGTTTCAGTGTTCATATCAAAAGAAAAAACGAAATCAAAATTAGGTTCGCTTGTTGAAACTTATGCCCTTTGTCAGAAACTTGCAGGTCTTTACGACACTGAAGGAGCCTGTTTCCATTATCAGGTCGGGATATGCAAAGGGGCATGCATCGGAAAGGAGTCGCCGGAGGTTTATAATGAAAGAGCAGCAAAAGCAACTGAAGAATTCATTTTTACAAGGCGTAACTTTTTTATAATCGATAGAGGACGTGAAGATGAGGAAAGGTGTGCTGTTAAGATTGTTAATGGTAAATATAGCGGTTACGGATACTTTAACATCAATGATATGGGATTCGGTCTTTCTGCAATACATGAGTGTATTGTTGCATCAGGAGATAACAGCGATATTCAGGTCATTCTGAAACAATATCTTAAAAGCAACAGGGTAGAGAAGATCATCGAGTTCTGATTCAGGTATAAAACTCTGCCTTTATGGCGGTACCCCCAAACCCCCCAAGGGGGGCTTAATTACTACAATAAAAATATAAATTCGTCTTTTTTCCCGTGAGTATTTAAAGGTAGTAACCCTACTAATAATAAACGTCATAAAAGTCCCCCCTGGGGGATTTAGGGGTAAGAAACCGGGAAAATAAGATGTAACTTCGAATAAATAACAAAAGCATAGGAGTTCATAAGATTTGGATTACTATTCATGGAAACGGTATCCAATCCCTGATTCAGTAATCAGCAATTTTGGTTTAGCCGGATCGTCTTCTATTTTCTTCCGTAACTGAGCCACGAATACTCTTAATATTTGAGTCTGTCCTATATATCCGAAACCCCATATTTCCTTAAGTATACTCTGATGGGTCAGTACCCTTCCGGAATTTTTTGCAAGTAGTGCAAGCAATGAAAATTCGGTAGAAGTTAATTTTAAAGTTTCACCATTTTTATGGGCTGAATGATTTGCCAGATCTATGGCGAGAGTGCCGAAAGTCAGATTTGGGTTTACATCGCTGCCCGGGCTATGCCTTAACGCAACCCTTATTCGTGCAAGAAGTTCTCCCGTTCTGAAGGGTTTGGTAAGAAAATCATTTGCCCCGTTATCAAGGGCATTAATTATATCATCCTCAGAATTCTTGACTGAAAGAATTATGATTGGTTTTTGATACCATTCCCTGATTTTTTTCAGGATTTCAATACCATCAGTGTCTGGCAATCCAAGATCAAGGACAATAAGTGCCGGGTTATGAGTGGCAGCGGCAATAAGTCCCTCTTTCCCGGTGCCGGCTTCAGAAATCTTAAAACCATTAGATGAAAGTGTTATTTCAAGTAACCGGCGTATCTGAACTTCATCGTCAATAACCAGAATTGTTTCAGGCAAATTCATTTATAAGTTGTTTATCCCTTTAATTCGACCTTTGGTATTTCAGTAGGTATTTTAATAGTGAATTTAGCTCCACCATTTTGCCGGTTTTCAACTGTAATTGTTCCCTTAAGAGCTTCAGTGAATCCTTTAGCAATTGAAAGACCCAATCCTGTCCCCCCTGCTTCTGATCCTTCGACTCTGTAAAACTTGTTAAAGATAAGTGATATTTCCTTAGCAGGGAAACCCGGACCTCGGTCCATAACCTGCAGAGTCATTATTCCATTGTCGTAGAATGCTTTAACCCTAAGATTTGTTGAAGTGGAAGCATACTGGGTTGCATTGTAAATCAGGTTATAAAGTACCTGTTCCATTAAGCCGAAGTCAAGCTTTATAAAAGGCATATCATCAGCAACAACAACATGCAGGTTGAACGGTTTGAGTTCATCCTGCAGGCTTTCAGAAACTTTGTTTATCAGATCATGAATATCGCACCAATCCAGCCGGGGACTTATCCTCCCGCTTTCAAGTCGCGACATATTCAGCAGATTTTCAATAAGACGATTTAATCTTTTAGATGCTTTGAAAATTTCGTTGGAAAGTTCTTTGCTTATTTCCTCGGTATGATGTGTTGTAATCAAAGAGTCTGAAGCGCCCATGATTGTAGCAACTGGTATCCGGAGCTCATGCGATATGGAATTAAAAAGCGTTTTGTAAAGCTTATCGGATTCATTTAACATAAAAGCCTGTTTGGCCATATTACGAAGGTATTCCCGTTCGAACTTACCTGAAATCTGGGAAATAAATGCCTCCCAGAATTGTTCTTCGCCCTGGGTAAAAACTATCTTCTGCTGAATCGCTATAACCCCGAGGTTCATCTGATTTCCTTTCAAAGGGTAGAAAGTATAATTGGATGATGGTAAGGTATCAGTATATTTCCCGGCCTTGGTTGAGTGCTGGAATGTCCAGTCTGCAACACTCATATCGTTTTTTGAAATGGTGAAATTTCCGTTTTTCTTACTTGTATATTCAAGGTCATTTGTATCATTTTTAAGTAAAATACGGCTTTCAAGATTAAAATATTTTTTAATATCGTTTTTTGCAATAGTAATAACCTCCTCCACACCATTGGCTATTGAGAGTTCTCTAGTAAGCTGGTATAAAGCATTTGTGCGCTCCTCGCGTATTCTGATCTTCATTTCCTGTCTCTTAATCCTTGAAGTGAGAACCCCGCTTAACAATGCTATGATGAAAAACATTATAAGCATAAGCATATCTTCCGGTTTATCGACATGAAGTGTGTAAGGTGGTGGTATAAAAAAGAAATCCCAGATAAGGGCGCTCATAGTTGCAGCCAACAGAATAGGCCCTGTCCCAAAGAAAAACGCGAGCGCTGAAACAACGAACAATAATGCATAAGAAACAACCTGATAAACAATAAATCCTTTAATAAAAAAACAGATGATAGCTGTGAGAATGACTGTTAATGAAACTATAAAATATTGCCGGATATTTGAAGTGAATGACGGTAAAGAGACTTTTTCCTTAAACCTGTCTTTCGACTGAATATCAGAACCTAATATATATACATCTATATTGCCACTATAACGAATAAGCCTGTTGACAAAGTTCCCAAGACGTAAAAGAGTTAACAGGTTACGTACCCTGGGTTTTCCAATTATTATATGTGTAATATTTTCTTTCTGAGCAAAATCCACTATTGCTTTAACCATATCTGTATTGGTAATAAAGCGGAACTTAACGCCTAATTGCCTGGCAAGAGCGATATTTTTATTTAGCTGCTCACTTTCTTTGGTATCAGGTTTGTATGATGTTTCCACGTAAATTGCCTGCAGATCTGCACCCATTGTATAAGAGAGGTTTTTAGCCCATCTCAGTAATTTAGCGGATTGCTGGGTATGACTCACCGCAACCAGCAAATGCAAACCCGATTTCCATGGACCTTTGATACGCTTAAGTTGCATGTATTCATGCAGCTGTTTGTCCACTCGGTCCGCAACAATTCTCAATGCCATTTCCCGCAAAGCTGTAATGTTACCTTTTCGGAAAAAACTCTCGATTGCTTCTTTTGATCGCTCAGGTGCATAAACTTTGCCTTCTGAAAGCCTTTGCAACAGTTCATCAGGAGTCAGATCAATAACTTCAATCTCATCGGCGTTCTCAAAGATTTCATCCGGCAGGGTTTCCCTGACAATTACACCAGTGATCTGTGCAACAGTATCTGAACGGCTTTCCAGATGTTGCACATTAACAGTAGTATAAACGTTTATGCCATTATCCAGTATCTCCAAAACATCCTGATA
>PLLX01000137.1 GCA_003141415.1 Bacteroidales bacterium | reverse complement strand
CGGCGGTTTAATTAGGTGCCGTCGGAGCCTGCCCAGAGCGGTAGCGAAGGGTCGCGGTGACTTGTTTTTTGCCAGTCCCGGTAGACGGCAGAGAGCTTCGGGTCACGGTGAAACTGCGAAACAGTACCAAGTCCAGATAGATGGCAGTGAAGTTTCGTGTCACGATGAAATAGTCTTGATGACAAGCAAAAAACGAGGCACCAGTGCGTCGGCCGGCAGCCCACGTAGACCTTGTCTCGCTAGCAGGATTAGTCGCGGTGCAGAATATTTAATAGATTGCTGTGAATTTTCTCTCATAGACTTTAAGGGCTAACTACGAAGTTGTCTGGGCTGCCGAAGGCACTTAATTAAACCGTCCGAGTTAGCACAAGTATTTTAAAATTGTCAGGTTTAGAAGATTCTCCCAAAGGTATTTGTCGTGTTAAAAGTATATTATTTAAACAGATCAATTAAGTTTTCCTAAGGCAATCTTAGCCCTTGTGTATGTTGAATCAATGCTAAGAGATTGTTTATAATTCTCTCTTGCTAAACCAATATCTCCTTTCTCTTGATAAGTTTGGCCTAAATAGAAATAATAGGTTTCAGAATCAGAGTATAAACTGATAAGATATTTAAACATATCGATTGATTCTACAAACTTCTTTTGATTTTTTAAATCCATGGCCATATCAAATAATACACCCGCCTTTGGATTTACAGTAAAACCGTATTCCTTGGAAAGGCTGTTGAAATGAGATTTTATTTCCGAGATCTTTAACTTTTTCCGTTCAGCATTCATTGTACATTCTGAAAAGAAAAATAATAGTGCATTATTCAATGTTACAAAGGGAACATGTCCTGCGTTTTGAATTAATTCTACCTGCCATTTTAAACTTTTTGGTGCCTGTTTCAGTATGTCCTTAAAATCGTTGATATGACTTAGAACTTCTACATAATCCAGATCTCCATATGACACGTATAGTTTTTTATTTATTTGAGCATTATCCATTAAAAAAGATTTGGTTTTATTTAGATAAAAATCGGGACACCAATTGAACATAGGACTCGCAACGATATAGGCATCAAACAATTCAGGGTGAAAGAGGAAGTTGTACATAACAAAAAGACCTGTATTTGATTGACCAGCTAATATCTTATAGTCATTTGTTCTATAGTTTTTTTCAATCTCTGGTATAAATTCCTCTTTCAAGAATTTATAGAACATTTCTCCTCCTTTTACATATCCTGTGTCATTAGGACAAGACCAATATGCCCCTGCTTTATCTGTATTTGATATTCCAATTAGTATCATGTCTGGAATTCTCTCATTTGACAAATTATCAAGTGTTGCTGCAGCGCTAGCAAATGATGAAATTATCTGTCCATTCATCATGTAGATAACTGGATAATCAATCTTTGAATTATCATAACCAACGGGCAAATGCTCTGAATAGGTTACTTCGCCTCCCAGTAGTTTGGAAACAAATTTCTTATTCTTTCCTATCGTTACATCGTTTTGAGCGCTTAAACTAATTTGTATTAAGCACGTAATCAGCAAGAATGCAATTTTTTTCATTCCGGTAGTTTTTATTTATCAATCTGATTAAAAATAAGTAGAGTTAGCACAAGTTGAACTTGATTCATGTGAGAAATTGGCCGGATACGAAAATTGTCAAGGTGGAATAGATTTGTCATGTTACATAAAATTGAGGAGAAATACGTGAGCGAAGGCGTAGTCTAGATAGATGTTTTGAGATTTCATTTCGCGATGAATCTTAATAAGTTACAGGGGGTGGCCAATCCGATTTTCTGCCGCCAATTTGTGCTAACGGCCCGGCGGTTTAATNNTTGGGTCACGATAATTTGTCTTGACGGTACCAAGTCCGGGTGATGGGTGTGAGTTTTGGGTCATGATGAAACAGTCAAGGTGCCACAGAATTTAATAAGTTGAATTGAGTTTAATCGTATAGACTTTGGGGGCTAACTACGTAGCTGTCCGGGCTACAGAAGGCAATTAATTAAACCGTCCGAGTTAGCACAAGTTTAGATTATTTTTCTATCTCACTAATAAGTTTCTCGAGCGTAGGAATATCTTGATGGATTGTCTTCCAGACAACAGCAACATCGACACCTAAATAGTCATGTATGAGTTTGTCCCGCATACCTGCAATCTCTTTCCAGGGGATCTTATAATAGGTTTGTTTTGTGTCTTTAGATATTTTTTTTGAAGCCTCGCCAATTATCTCAATATTTCTAATGATGGCATCTTGTACCATCTCATTTGTCTTGAATTCTTTCAATGACAGTCCGTTACTAAACTCATTGATTTTTCTGATACAATCAAGAATATGCTCTACGTAAGCGAGATCGTCCTTAATCATTAAAGTATGTTAATGAGGTCTTTCTTAATGCTTTTTTTGATTCTCTTATTCTTCAAAGCGCCAGTTGTCACTAGGTCAACATTGACACCAAGAATTTCGGAAAGGTCATTTTCTAATTTAATAAGGGTCAACAAAGAAGGAGCCTCTTTGAACTCAACCAAGATATCGATATCGCTACCCTGTTTATTATCTCCTCTGGCGTAGGAACCAAAGATACCAACCTTAACAGGATTAAACTCTTTTAAGTTACTCAAGATTGTATTTTTAATCTCTGATCGGTCCATTTAGAATGTTTTTACAAATCTATTAATAATTGATCATTCAACAATGCTGCTATATAGATTTAGTTCAGAGTCAAATATATCCGGTAACAATTATTTGGCTTTTAGCTGTTAGCACAAGTTTTCTCTTGTCGCGCGACGGCCAGTCCCGGTAGAAAGCAGTATTATTAAATAAATAACAGATGTTTATAGATGAAAGCGGGATGGCAATTGTCTGTCGTGCGTTGGTAGGTCCCGGTAATAAAATTGTAAATATCTTGTCAAGACAAAACTTATTAAACACGGCGCGAAGGCATAATTGTCAGATACTGAATAATTTGTGCTAACGGCCCGGCGGTTTAATTAGGTGCCGTCGGAGCCTGCCCAGAGCGGAGCGAAGGGTCGCGGTGACTTGTTTTTTGCCAGTCCTGGTAGGCGGACGAGTAGCCACGTGTCACGATTAAGCTATTAAACGGTACCAAGTCCGGGTGATGGGTGTGAGTTTCGTGTCACGATAAAATAGTCTAGGTGGCGAGCAAAAAACAAGACACCAGCGCGTCGGCTTGTAACCCTATTGACTTTGTCTCGGCAGCAGGATCAGGCCGGGTGCAACAAAATTTGATAAGTTGAAATGAATTTGCTCGTATAGACTTTAGGGATTGATTAAGAAGTAGTCCGGGTTGCAAAAGGCAATTAATTAAA